>JAKFCR010000180.1:0-5273 GCA_036676545.1 Aeromicrobium sp.
GACCTCGTCGACCACACCTACCGCCAGGCCATCACGGCTGCCGGCACCGGCTGCGCTGCATCACTCGATGCCGAGCGCTACCTCGCTGACATCGAGCACGGAATATCTGTCAGCGCCTGACGTTTAACTAGTTACAGACCTCAAGGAGAAACACCATGGCAGAAGGCACTCTCGCGGCCGTAACGGACGCCAACTTCGACGAGCTCGTCCTCAACGCTGAGGGCCCCGTGCTCGTCGACTTCTGGGCCAGCTGGTGCGGCCCGTGTCGTCAGCTCGCTCCGATCCTCGAAGAGATCGCGACCGAGAAGGGCGAGAAGCTGACGATCCTCAAGATGGACGCTGACGCCAACCCGATGACGCCGGCCAAGTACCGCGTCACCGGACTTCCGACGATGAACCTCTACTACAAGGGTGAGGTCGTCCGGTCGCTCGTGGGCGTTCGTCCCAAGTCAGCAATCCTCAGTGAGCTCGAAGAGCACACCGCTTAACCTCTGCAAGACAACGGCCCGGTTCCCCTGAGGGAGCCGGGCCTTCTTGTGTCGCTAAGTATCTATGTCGACTTATCTACTTGTTGTCTTTAGGGTCCATCATGTCGACGATGCGCTCGAGGTCCTCGAGCGTTGCGAACTCCATGGTGATGCGCCCCTTGGTCCGACCGAGGTCCACCTTGACCCGGGTGTCATAGCGCTCTGAGAGCCGCTCGGCGAGGTCCGCGAGCTTCGGGGCTGACATGGTCGGCCTGGTCTTGCGGGGCTCCTTGGTGGCCTTGGGACCGACCGCCACGATCTCTTCGAGAGCTCGTACGGAGAGCCCTTCGGCGACGACACGAGTCGCCAGCCGATCTTGGATCTCGGTGTTCTCGATGCCCACCAGAGCTCGGGCATGGCCTGCGGACAGGACGCCGGCAGCAACCCGTCGCTGGACTGCCGGGGTCAGCTTGAGGAGACGGATCGTGTTGCTGATCTGAGGACGCGAACGGCCGATGCGGGTCGCCAGTTCGTCGTGGGTGCAGCCGAAGTCCTCCAGCAGCTGCTGGTATGCCGAGGCCTCTTCCAAGGGGTTGAGGTTGGACCGATGAAGGTTCTCGAGCAACGCATCTCGGAGTAGATCTTCATCCGAAGTGTCGCGGATGATGGCGCCGATGGTCTCCTTGCCAGCCAACTCGTGGGCACGCCAACGACGCTCTCCCATGATCAACTCGTAGCGATCCTTGGCAACCTCGCGGACGACCACCGGTTGGAGAAGTCCGACCTCCTTGATGGAGTGGACGAGCTCTGCCATGTGATCCTCGTCGAAGACCTGTCGTGGCTGTCTGGGGTTGGGCACCACCTGGTCGAGCGGCAGCTCGGCGAACCGGGCTCCCTCGATCTGCTGGAGTCCGGATTCCTTGGCGTCTTCCGGGCCGGAAGGGATCAGTGCTTCAAGACCGCGCCCGAGTCCTCGACGTGTCGCGGCCATCAGCTGCTCTCCTTGGAACTGGCGATCGTGATCTCACGAGCTGCCTCGAGGTAGGACAGGGCACCAGACGATGCACCGTCATAGGTCAGCACAGACTGCTGATAGCTCGGCGCTTCAGAGATGCGCACCGATCTGGGTATTGCTGTCTTGAGCACCTTGTCGGCGAAGTACGCGCGAACCTCTTCGGCAACCCCGGAAGAGAGCCGGGTGCGCGCATCGAACATCGTCAGCAGGATCGTGGTGATCTCAAGCTTGGGATTGAGGTGCGAGCGGATCAGCTCAATGTTGCGCACCAGCTGACCCAGACCCTCGAGCGCGTAGTACTCGCACTGGATCGGAATGAGCACCTCGCGGCCGGCCACCATCGCATTGACGGTGAGCAGGCCCAGGGAGGGTGGGCAGTCGATCAGCACGTAGTCGATGCGGTCGCCTGCTTCAACGCAGTCCTTGAGGTACGCCTGCAGGGCCCGGTCGAGGCGGGACTCACGGGCGACCAGCGACACCAGCTCGATCTCGGCACCCGCCAGGTCGATTGAAGCCGGCAGAACCGTCAGACCCTCGATATCGGGGCACGGGCGTACGAGCTCGTCGAGATCGGTGCCGTCGACGATTGCCTCATAGACACCCGGGGTGCCTTCCTGATGCGGAATGTTGAGCGCCGTGGAGGTGTTGCCCTGCGGGTCGAGATCGATGACCAGAACGCGCAGTCCGCGCATGGCGAGCGCCGCGGCGATGTTGACGGTGGTCGTGGTCTTGCCTACGCCACCCTTCTGATTGGCCACCACGAAGACGCGAGTCTGTTCGGGCTTGTCGAAGCGCTGCGCCGCGGACACACGCTGAGCGAGTTCTACGTGCTCCTGCGCCTCGGCAGCCAACGGGGTGGAGGCGTCATGGCTCGGCACGGGTGTGGCGCCGTAGGACGCGGCCGATGGCGCGGGTGAATTCCCCATCCCTGAATTCACAGCGCTCCTTCGGTGGTTTCACGTGAAACATGACCAGCAGTGCTCACTTGGTCACCTCCACCACAGTTGTGGGGTTGTCATCTTCCCCGTACGTCGAGACCACGATAGTCGTCGCGCCCAGTCGGTGAAGGGTCGCCGTCGAAGCCTGTACTTCTTGTTCGGCCGTACGCCCCTTCAGAGCGAGAAGAACGCCGCCCTTGCGCACCAGCGGGAGGCACCAGCGACCCAGCTTGTCGAGCGGTGCCACCGCACGGGCCGTCACCACGTCATATGTCGCCTTGACGTCCTCTGCACGCGCACGCAGCACCGTCACATTGTCGAGGCCAAGCGTCACCACAGCCTCGTCCAGGAACGTCGTACGGCGCAGCAAAGGCTCGATCAGCGTCACCTTGAGGTCTGGCCGAGCAATCGCCCACACCAGCCCCGGAAGGCCCGCACCAGTGCCCACGTCGGCCACGGTGGCACCTTGCGGGACTCGCGGCAGCACAACGGCGGAGTTGAGTATGTGGCGGTCCCACAGGCGTGGGACCTCACGCGGGCCGATCAGCCCGCGTACAACACCTTCGGTCGCGAGCAGATCTGCATACTGCTCCGCCACCGGAAGCTGTGACGAGAACACCCCCGCCGCGGACGACGGGGGTGTTTCACGTGAAACATCGGGGCGCTCGTCAGAGCTCATGTCACTCGCCAGCAGGAAGAACAACGATGTAGCGCTGGGGCTCGACACCCTCTGACGCGCTGTTGAGTCCGGCTGCTGCAACGGCGTCGTGGACGACCTTGCGCTCGAATGGCGTCATCGCGGTCAACGACACGGAAGGCTCGCCTCCCTTGACCTTCTCGACAGCACCTTCGGCGACGGCGACGAGCTCGGTACGGCGCGCTGCACGGAAGCCAGCGACATCGAGCATCAGGCGGCTGCGCTCACCGGTCTCGCGGTAGACCGCGAGGCGAGTCAGCTCCTGCAGAGCGTCGAGCACTTCACCGTCACGACCGACGAGGTGGTCGAGGTTGCCTCCGACAATCTCGACCGCAGCGCGGTCACCATCGACGTCCATGTCGATGTCGCCATCGAGGTCGGCAATGTCGAGCAGTTCTTCGAGGAAGTCGGCGGCGATATCGCCTTCCTTCTCCAGTTCCTTTGCGAGGTCACTCATCAGACGTCCTTCTCTGGATCCTTGGCCGTGATGTCCGGCTTCTTCTTTGGCTGTTGTGGCGACTTTGGCCCACCGCGCTGCTTGGGCTTCGGGGCCGGAGCCGGTGCCTTCTTGCGTTGGCTGCGCGGCTGGTTCTTCGGTTGTGCGCGAGGCGCGGGCTTCGGTGCCTCGTCCTCGGTCTTCTTCAGAGGATCCTCGGCGACGGTCTTGCCGCGCGCCTTGTCGCGATCCTGCTTCGCCTTGAATGCAGGCGTACCAGGAGCCGGGTTGCGGCGGATGACGTAGAACTGCTGACCCATGGTCCAGAGGTTCGACGTGGTCCAGTAGAAGAGCACACCGAGCGGGAAGGCCACACCACCGACGGCGAAGACCACGGGGAGTACGTAGAGAAGCATCTTCTGCTGCTGCGCGTACGGGCCGCTCAACGCATCAGCCGGCATGTTCTTCGACATCAACTGGCGCTGTGTGAGGAACTGCGTCGCGCACATGGCCACGACCAGCGTCATCGTCAGGACCTTGGTGTTGACGACATCGCTCTTGAGGAACGTGTCAGCGATCTGCGCGCCGAGAAGCTTTGCCGCGGACAACGACTCGGAGTCCGAGAGCGTCAGGAAGCCCTTGGGATCTGCGTGTGTCGCACGATCAATCACGCGGAACAGCGCGAAGAAGATCGGCATCTGCAGGATCAGGGGAAGGCATGAGGCGAACGGGTTGGTCCCCGTGTCCTTCCAGAGCTTCATCTGTTCCTGGGTCAGCTTCTCGCGATCGTGCGCGTACTTCTTCTGAAGCTCTTTGATCTGCGGCTGGAGGAGCTGCATGTTGCGGCTCGACTTGATCTGCCGCACGAACAGCGGGATCAGCGCGGCGCGAATCGTGACGGTCAGGCCCATGATGGCCAGCGCCCAGGTCCAACCAGAGTTGGGTGACAACCCGAGTGCCTCGAACGCACGATGCCAGGCAAGCAGCACTGCGGAGACGGCGTAGTAGAGCGGCGTCATGATTGCCGATCCGATGTCGCCTAGGAAGCCGAACATTGTTCTCCTCTGTGCTGGTTCGCGTGGTGCTTAAAACTGGATGATTGCGGGACCGGGTCGTATCCGCCGGCGGCCCACGGGTGGCATCGCATGACACGGCGAGCGGCCAGATAAACCCCTCGGATCGCGCCATGAGTCTCCACGGCCTGCAAAGCGTAGGCGGAGCAGGTCGGGTGGTAGCGACACACCTGGCCGTACAGCGGGCTGATCGCAAAGCGATAGGCCTTGAGGAACCCGATCAATGCCCATTTCAGCGGGGAGGTCTTCACGAACGGACACCGCTTCGGGCCAGGGCGGCGTCGAGCTCGTTCGCAAGCGTCGACGAGGTTGACCCAGCGCTCGACGGCAAAGCCCGCACGACGACCTTCGTGCCATGAGGCAGGGAGGAGAGCCGCTCCCGCATGAGGTGTCGCAACCGACGCTTGACCCGGTTGCGGTCGACGGCAGATCCGACGGCTTTGCTCACGACGAAACCGACGGACGAGGGTCCGCCGGTTCCTGGAACGACATGTGTGACAAGGGTGGGTTGTACGCCTTTGGCCCCACGACGGATCGTGTGCCGGAAGTCCTCCCCGGTGCGCATGCGTTGAGCGCGCGCGAGCAACGACTCAGGCAGACAGCTTGGCGCGGCCCTTGCGGCGGCGATCAGCGAGGATCGCGCGGCC
>JAKFCR010000181.1:0-5706 GCA_036676545.1 Aeromicrobium sp.
GCCCGCGAACGTGCCGCTTCACGTCCCTCACCAGTGCCATCGGGTTTCATCCCAGTCTCCGATGGGTACCTCTGAATCTGAACGCATGCGCGAATCGCAGGCGAGATCAAATGAGAGGCACGTCATGTATTTCGGTGGATCAATCGCACTGCTCGCAGTTGGAGCCGTCCTGGCCTTTGCTGTCGCTGACCGCATCAGCGGAGTCGACTTGGAGGCGGTGGGCTACATCTGCATGGCTGCAGGCGCTCTAGGAATCGTTCTCAGCTTGATCATGAACGGACAGCGCACTCGCGCCATAGGTCGTGAAGAAGGACGCGAGCGACCTGTCGCCCGCGACGAAGTTCCTCCCCGCTGACCGACCGCACAACTTGGGCGCGCATTGTGCGTCGCCAATCATGAAAGGAAGCACTATGGGAATCATTCTTTGGCTCATCGCTGTTGCTTTGGTGATTTACGGGGTCATAACCCTCATCAATGGCAGCGTCCTACTTGGCATCGCGCTCATCATTGTCGGCTTGGCCGTCGGCCCCGGCGGGTGGAGCGTTTTCAATCGCCGCGAAAGTCGTGTCTAGTACCCGTCCAGACAACAGCTCGCCGGCCACCCTTGGTGGTCGGCGAGTGTCTGTGTCGGCGAGCCCTTCAGTCGGGTCTGACGAGGACATGCGCAGGGATCATTTCGCCATTCCTCTTGCCGCCGACCTGGCCGTCCCGTGCCCGCACTGCAGGTCGAGCGCGGGTATGCACTTTGACGAGATCTCGCTCATCGACCTCGGCGGCGACGTTGTCCCTCTACACCCCAAGGGTGGCGAAGGACTTTCAATCGTGGCGGCAACGATCGGCAACAGTTCGCGACCAGGCCATCGACACATGATCGTCCTTCCCCACTGGTGTGGAGAATGCGGTCACCGCGGCGAGCTCGTGCTCCATCAGCAGGGTGGGCAGACCTTCGGCCAGTACCGCGATATCGACCCGCCGTCGTGACAGACACCCATCGACTGTGACCTACGCGCGCAAGCGTTGCTGCTCGTCAGGCAAACAGTTCGGGGCGAATCCCGTTCGTGACGATGTCTTCGGCGATCACTCGCAACTTGATGTTGCGGGCCTGTGACATGCGGACGAGAGCCGAGAAGGCTTGTGCTGGAGTTAGCCCGAGTCGTTGCATCAGCATGCCCTGCGCCTGGCCGATGGTGGTTCGGCTGGCCAGACCGGACTCAGCGGTCACATGTTCGCGTTCTGCGGTCAATGCGACCGCGATATGTGCAGCGAGGGCGAGGGATGAAACTCGATCATCCAGACCGAAGGCGTCGGGCTTGTCGGAGTAGAGATTCAAACTTCCAAGCGCGTCCGGCCCGACAAACAGCTGCATGGCCAGCACGCTTCGAATGCCGAGCTCAGTTGCGGCTCTGCTCGACCACTGCGGCCAACGCTCCTCGCTAAGAAGGTCCCCTGAGTAGGCCGCTTCGTGGTCACGGATGCTTTGCATCACAGGGCCTTGACCGGTTTCGTACTGCAGTTCGTCAGCCTTGATGGCGACATGGTCAGTGGGTGCAAGAGTTGTTGTCTTGCCGGTCTTGATGATGAGGGTGACGCCTGCGTGATCGCACCCTTCAACGATTTCTAGAGCGGTCGAAGTCGCGGTCTCCAGCGTGGCGGTGACACCAGTTTCACTCTTCAGGACACGGACGATCTCCGCGTACTGATCCCCTGACAAGTCGTTATCCACGCCGACAATTATCGTCACAAAATCACTAGCGCGCTATTTGAGGTTCGGCACTCATGTCGCGGGTAGTCATTCAGTAGGAGTTGCTTGCTTCTAGATCAGGGCAGCCCCCAGGCGTCGCCGGGTTCTGACCATGAGACGGCGGCGCCGCTGCACCTTCACGGAGCTGTGAGGCGCATGTCACAACAGCGAATGAGTGTCAGATTTCGCCAGCTGGGCACTTGGCAAACATGAGCAATCACGGAGCAGGCAAATCAGCAGACGCCCGCAAGGGTCTCGTCGCCGGTGTCGCGGGCAAGGCCAAGGAGCTCGTAGGCGCTCTGGCTGGCAACGATGCCATGGTCGAAAAGGGTCGAATTCAGCAGGCAGAGGCACAGCGGCGCAAGAACGCATTGGCCGAGGAAGCCCTCGCCGACGCCAAGAAGCAGCAGGCTGCTGACGAGCTGCGAGAGGCCAACCACGAAATCGCAGCCGAGCGGGAAGCCGCCCAGGACCGCGCTGACAAGGCGCAGCGTGCTGTCGACAAGGAAAAGGTGGCGGAGCACGCCGAGGCTGAACGCATCGCCGCCCAGCAGGAGGCCATTGAACGGCGGGCAGCAGAGCAGCGTGCCGACGACCTGGCAGCAACTGGTATCCAGCAGGCGGAGGAAGTCGCAGCAGACGCGACAGCAGTCGAGCAGCGGGCAGCAGCTGAACAGGCGCTGCTCGAGCGTGAAGCCGCCGCCGCCGAACACGAGGCCGCGAAACTACGCGACCAGACCAGGAGCCAAGGATGAGCAAGATCAGCACCCTCGTCGCATTTCCCTACGAGTTGGCCAGACTGCCGCTCAAGGCTCTCGACGGAGTCCTCTCTAGACAGTTGCCCGAAAGCTCGGCTCCCCGCACGACGTTGGGCCGCGCAATCGGCTCCGCTGACAAGCTGGCCGGCACGCTGATGCGCAACTCCGAGCTCGCCAGCCGCGGCAACGACCGTCTTGAACGCACCGCCCATCTCGCGAAGTCCGAGCAGCTCGAAGCCGAAGCCGCGGCGCGACGACAGGAAGCCCGCGAGACCGCAGAGGTTGCCCGACTGGAAGCCGCGCGTCAGCGCAAGGCTGCAGCCGACCTCGCGGCTACTGCGCTTGTCGAGGCGAAGGAAGCCGAGGCGAGGGGCAAGCAGGAGGCAGCTGCATCCGCCAAGAAGGCCGCTGCGGCAAAGAAGGCGGCCGCAAACAAGAAGGCCGCCACCCGCACCAAGACCGTGCAAAAGCGCAAGACGACCGTCGACGCGGCCGCCGAGGCGAAGAAGAAGTCCGCACGGAATGAGGCCAAGGTCCTCCTCAATGAGGCCAGCGAGTCAAAGAAGGCCGCATCCAGGGCTCGCGCCGACGCCGAGATCCTCAGCGAACTGACCGGAAGCGAAAAGCAGAAATAGTGCCGTACGAGTGCCGAGCACCTCAACCTGATCGCTGGAGCGTCTCCTAGCGGAATGTGTCGGCGGCGGCCTGGATGCGATCGACGTACGTCGACCAGTCGGTGTCGCTCGTCGCGGTGTCGGATCCAGTTCGCCCGTCGATCAGCTCGCGGACGATGTCGGCATGGCCCGCGTGGTGCGCGGTGTCTTCGAGCACCCACACCAGCAGGTAGCCCAAGGTCGTGTCGGGCGACGGCCAGTGGGGCACCCGCCCAGGGGTGTCCAGGTCGAGTGCCTCGATAGTCGCGTCACTGCGGGCGCACGCCCGCTCATAGAGCCCGAGGATGTAGTCGCTCGACTCGTCAGCCTTGGCCCACATGTCGGCTCCCTCCCAGACCGTGCCGTCCTCGTTCCACGGGAGCGTTTCGGGTGACGGTCGGTCGAACGAGTCGCCGAAGTAGACATGCTCGACACCGGTGAGGTGCTTGATCAGTCCGAGCAGATTGGTGCCGGTCGGGGTCATCGGGCGACGGCGGTCGTACTCGCTCAGCCCTTCGACCCGCTCGACCATGGTGGCCCGACTCGCCTTTAACTTGTCATGCAGAACACCCTTGAGGTCCATACGAGCCATGCTGCCATTCGACCCCGACACGTCCGAACGGCTGACACACTTCTTCGGGTGACCAACCCAGACGACCCGTACGCGGGACGGCCTGCCCCCGAGCACAGCGCCGCGCCTGAGCAGCCAGCGACTCCTCCGGTTCAGCCCGCGTACTACGGGCAGCCGACCCCGTACTACTACGGCCCGCCGACTCCCAACCCGCCCAGCCGGGTCGCGTGGTTCGCGATTGGTGCGGGGTCCATGCTTGCGCTGGGACTGGTCGGCCTCTTCGTGCTCGGCCTGATCATCAGCATCGTTGAAGACGAGTCCGACGGCGACGGGGGCTTGGACGAAGACAGCTACAGCTACTACTACGTCGACCAGCAGTCCGTGCTGAACGCGGTGGAGGAGCCCTGCAAGGACATGATCGACGCAGGCCGCCAGATCCACCCGTTCGACGAGCCCAAGCAAGCCGTGGGCGGGATCAAGGAGTTCGCAGTGACTGCGCAGAAGGTTGCGGACGCGATCGGCACCGCCGACCCAAACAGTGACAGCCAGCTCTGGCGCAAGGACTGGGAGACGCTTGCAGACGACCTCAACGCATACGCCGACAACTTGGCGACGCTGGGCCGAGACACCGAGTTCGGCCCACTGGTCCCCACAGACGAGGCGCCGGTGATGTTCCGCATGGCGTTGAGCAGCGAGGCGGATTGCGAGGTGCCGGCGATTGTCGTGGCTCTCGACACGCAGAACGCCGGGACTTACAGCGACTACTACTACTAAATCGCGCCATGTTTCGAGCGACAGGGGCAAATACTCACATATGACTTCAGGGCAGACGAACTCATTGCCACCTTGGGGGACGCCTGCGAAGCGACCTTGGTATCGCCGGCCGCTTGTGTGGGTTGGTATCGCAGTCGCAGCGCCATTTCTGGCCATCGCGTCTGTGGTGGCATACGTCGTGATCACGGCTCCGCCAGACGATCACTACTGGGTCGAGCAAGAATCTGTGACCGAGGCCATCTCCGAACCCTGCGAAGAAATGCGGATCGCCGGTGAAGCCATCCCACAGATCAGCACTACGCCCGAGGGAGTGGCCGCCATGCTCCACTTCGCACAGGTCGCGCGCGCAATTCCAGCGGCCATTGACGGAGTCCCCGAAGCGGACGACGACGCCATCAAGTGGCGCGACGGCTGGCTTCGGATCATTGAGGCGACCGAGACGTATGCCGACGCTGGAGGCAAGTCCGCGTGGATCTCGCAGCGGGACGAGAACGGAGTACGAATCATCGAACACATGCAATCTGCGACGGACGTCGAGTGCAATGTTCCGTCGACGATTGAGCTCCTCGAGTACCCCGAGTTTGCGAGCGAGAACCTCTAAATCGCGCAGGCGGGAGCCGGCGGCAGTGGAGCGGGGGCGCCGAGCGTTGGCATGCCGAGTCCGACGCTGAGCACCTGCGTCTTGCCTTGACGTGACTCCCACGCGTCGCCGGCTGGCGTACGGCGGTAGCTGATCGGCTCGTCGTCACTGACGAGATGGTGCGGGGCGGCGTACGTGATGCGTACTTCGACCATGTCGCCCGGGCGTACGGGATGGTCGCCGGGCGCGAAGTGCACCAGCCGGTTGTCGCGGGCTCGGCCCGACAGGCGGTGCATCGCGTCGTCCTTCTTGCCCTCGTGGTCTGCGACGAGAAGCTCGACGACCTGACCTTCCTGCTTCTTCGCCTCATCCCACGCGACCTCGTTGACGACGTCGACGAGTCGCTCGTACCGCTCCTGCACGACCGCCTTGGGCAGCTGGTCGGGAAGCTCAGCGGCGGGCGTGCCGGGGCGCTGGGAGTACTGGAACGTGTAGGCGCCGGTGAACCGCGCGCGGCGTACGACGTCGATCGTCTCGAGGAAGTCCTCCTCGGTCTCGCCGGGGAAACCGACGATGATGTCGGTCGTGATCGCAGCGTGCGGCATCGCCTCGCGTACGCGGTCGATGAT
>JAKFCR010000182.1:0-13025 GCA_036676545.1 Aeromicrobium sp.
AGCGGCACGGCGTATGCCAGCAGGTAGGCGCTGGTCACCCAGATGACGGTGCTGACGTCTGACTCGAGCTCGCGCGCGATGGCCGGAGTCGCGACAGAGACGATCGTGTTGTCGACCAGGATCATGAAGAAGCCGATGACCATGGCCCAGAGTGCCGGCCAGGGCTTGTAGTCCGCGGGCAGGTCAGTCGATGTGCTCATACCCGCAACTCTAGGTCGCACCTACGACTATCTGAGCAGCTCGTAGCCGTGCAGGTCGGCGTACGTGCCGTCGCCCAGTCGCTCGGCGAGCTTCTGGGTGCCGTAGCGGGTAAACCCGGCGGCCTCGGCGACCTTGTTGCTGCCATCGTTGCCGTCGGCGGCATACAGGGCGAGGCGTCGGCGATCGAGACCGTCGGGGCTGAACGCGTGAGCGACCACGAGACGTACGGCCTCCGTCATCACGCCCTTGCCACGAGCGTCAGGATGCATCCAGTAGCCGATCTCGCCGGAGGTTGGATTGGGCCCGAGCATGTCCATCACCGCGACATTGCCGAGCAGCTGATCCGTGACCCGGTCGGCGATGGCCCAAGTCGCCTTCGCTCCCTTGGCGGCCTGCCAGACGCAGGCGTCGACGTATTCGCGCGCCGTCTTCTCTGTGTACGGGTGGGGGAGGCTGTTGAGCCAGTGTCTCGACTCGGGATCGCTGCATGCCTCGGCGATCCGCGAAAGATCACCCTCGGTGTTGGCTCGCAGAATCAGCCTGTCGGACTCGAGCGCCGTCGACTCGGCCCAGGTCGTACGTGGGATCGGGGCATCCCCGAACCGGATCGAGGCGGTCCACGCGTCCAGCACGACGCCACGTTCGAGCAGGCTCCCCGGCGTCGTGCCGTGAAGGGTGAATCCCGTGGAGTGGGCGATGCGCAGCGACGCCTCGTTGCCGACGTGTGACCGCCAGTGCACGATCTCGATGCCGCCCTCGGTGAATGCCCAGTCGACGGCCAGCCGTACGGCGCGAGCCATCAGCCCTTTGCCGCGAGCCCACGGGTGTAGCGCAAACCCGATGTCACCGATCGGGCCCTGGCGGATGTCGACGTTGCCGGCGAATCGGCCGTCGGCCTCGATCGCCCAGATGCGGTTGGTGCCTTCGTCCCAGCCACGCGGGATGATGCCGAGCGCGAACTCCTCGCTCATCTCCCTTGTCTGCGGAGTGGCGACCGAGGTCCAACGCACCATCTCGGGGTCGTTGGCCATCTCGAGCATCGCGTCGATGTCAGCCGGTACGTGTGCTCGCAGCGTCACCAGACCGTCCGACAGCACGGGCACGTTGAGGGGCCACACCATCTCTGGCCCGTTCACGCGAGACACCGGGTCATGTGCGAGACGGATCGGCGGGATAAACACCCAAAATCGTCACGTCAGTGGTGAAGAAGGTGAGCTCTTCGAGAGCGCGCTTGAGCGGCAGGTCATCCGGGTGGCCGTCCACCTCGGCGAGGAACTGCGTTGCGGTGAATTCGCCACCCACCATGTAGCTCTCGAGCTTGGTCATGTTGACGCCGTTGGTCGCGAATCCGCCGAGTGCCTTGTAGAGCGCCGCAGGCAGGTTGCGCACGTTGAAGATGAAGCTCGTGACGACCGGACCGTTGCCGGCCGGTGCGACCTTCGGATCGCGAGAGAGCACGACGAACCGCGTCGTGTTGTGGTCCTCGTCCTCGATGTCGGTGGCGAGCACGTCGAGTCCGTAGATCTCGGCGGCGAGTGGCGGCGAGATGGCAGCCTGCGTCAGGTCGTTGGCGTCGGCGATCTCGCGTGCGGCACCAGCTGTGTCGCCGGAGATCACGGTCGTGAGGCCGTACTGCTTGATCACCTTGCGGCACTGGCCCAGCGCGTGAACGTGGCTGTGCACGGTCTTGATCGTGTCGAGGCTCGAGCCAGGCACGCCCAGCAGGCTGAACTGAATCCGCAGGAAGTGCTCGGCGATGATGTGCAGCCCGGAGGTGGGCAGGAAGTGATGGATGTCAGCGACACGACCGGCGATCGAGTTGTCGATCGGGATCATGGCGAGCTCGGCTTCACCCGACGCGACAGCGGCAAAGACGTCCTCGAAGGAGGCGCAGGCCACTGCTTCGGCGTCGGGGTAGTTCTCCCGCGCCACGATGTGGGAGTTCGAGCCAGGCTCTCCCTGATAGGCGATCCGAATGCTGGTGTTCACGTGACCAGTGTTTCACTCCCGGTCCTTGAGCTTGTCGAAAGGACGCTTCGACAGGCTCAACGTCCGGAGTCGACGAGATGCGCGCCACCGGCCGCGTGCACGACGAATGCCTCCGGCGCCGCCCAGTCGCGGGCGGCATAGCGTGCTTCGACGCGCTCTCGTACGGTCGCAACCTTGTCGAGCGGTACGAGGGCAATGATGCTCCCACCGAACCCACCGCCGGTCATACGAGCGCCCAGAGCGCCGGCTTCGATCGCCGCCTCCACGGCGGTGTCGAGCTCAGGGCAGCTGACCTCGAAGTCGTCCCGCAACGACTCGTGCGATGCGGTGAGGATGGCGCCGAGCTGCGGCCAGGCGCCACGGTTCAGTGCGCTGACGGCGGCTCGTACGCGAGCGGTCTCGGTGAGTACGTGGCGCGTGCGCGCCTTGAGCACCTCATCGGTGAGCTTCACGGTGGCGTCGAGTCCGGCCTGCGAGAGGTGCTCGAGTCCCAGCTCAGTCGCCGCGCGCTCGCACTCGTCGCGGCGTGCTGCGTACTCGCCGTCAGCAAGAGAGTGGTGCGCGCCGGTCGCAATGACGAGCAGGATCAGACCTGCGTCCTCCCATCCGAGTGGCACCAGCTTGGTCGTCGGGGGAGCGGCGGCGGTGTCGATCAGGATTGCGTGACCGTCCTCGCCATGAAGTACGGCGAGCTGGTCCATGAGGCCGACCGGCGCTCCGACGAAACCGGACTCGGCGCGCTGCGCGATCACCGCCAGGTCCGTCTTCTCCAGACCGAGACCGAAGAGCTCATTGAGCGCTGCGGCTATGCCGCACGTCACCGCGGCCGACGACGACAGTCCCGCGCCGGACGGCAAGCCCGACTCGATCACGATGTCGACGCCGCCGATCGTCTGCCCGCTTTCGACGAGGCTCCAGATCGTCCCGGCGGCGTACGCGGCCCAGTCATCGACGTCGCCGGGCTGGACCGAGACCGGGAACGATGCCTTGGCCGATCCCGCTCGATCGGTCCAGACGTTGACGATGTCGTCGTCGCGACGGCGGATCTTGATCGTCAGCGTTCGGTCGATCGCCATGGGGAGAACCGGTCCACCGTTGTAGTCCAGGTGCTCGCCGATGAGGTTGACTCGCCCGGGCACTAACCACTGGCGCACGTCGGTCACCCGGTGAGCCTAGCGACAGGGCGCCCACCACTGGCTGGCAGAATGCGCACATGCCTGCTGATCGTCGACCTCGCGTGCTGTCCGGCGCCCAGCCGACTGCCGACTCCTATCACCTGGGCAACTACTTCGGTGCCTTCAGGCAGTGGGTTGCTCTGCAGGATGAGTTCGACGCGTTCTACTTCATCCCCGACATGCACGCGATCACGGTCGAGTACTCGCCTGACGATCTTCGCGAGCGTACGTATATCGCCGCAGCCCAGATGCTCGCGGCTGGAGTCGACCCCGAACGCAGCGCGCTCTTCGTGCAGAGCCACGTGCCCGAGCACGCGCAGCTCGCGTGGGTGCTTGGCGGTGTGACCGGATTCGGTGAAGCAAGTCGTATGACGCAGTTCAAGGACAAGTCGTCCAAGGGTGGCGCTGACAGCTCGTCGGTCGGACTCTTCACCTATCCGATCCTGATGGCCGCCGACATCCTCATCTATCAGGCTGACCAGGTGCCAGTTGGCGAGGATCAGCGCCAGCATCTCGAGCTCGCCCGCAACCTCGCACAGCGCTACAACCATCGGTTCGGTGAGACGTTCAAGGTGCCCGAGGCCTACATCGTCAAAGAGACCGCCAAGATCTACGACCTCCAGGATCCGACGGTCAAGATGAGCGGTTCCGCTGCCTCGCACAGCGGCGTCGTCAACCTGACCGACGATCGCAAGAAGGCAGCCAAGAAGGTCAAGTCCGCTGTCACCGACTCCGGCGACGAGGTCCGCTTCGACGAGAAGGAGAAGCCGGGAGTTTCCAACCTGTTGGTGATCTACTCGGCGCTGACCAAACGAACGATCGCCGACATCGAGCGTGAGTACGTCGGCCAGCAATACGGCGCGTTCAAGGTCGCACTGTCCGAGCTGGTTGCCGACTTCGTCGGACCGTTCGGCGAGCGCACCCGCGAGCTGCTCGACGATCGCGCTGAGCTCGACCGCATTCTCAAAGCCGGCGCTGAACAGGCCCGAGCCGTGGCGGCGCAGACCCTTGAGCTGGTCTACGAGCGCTCCGGATTCGTACGGCCCACATGACGAAAACCATCGGTGTCGCCATCCCGATTCCGGAGCCTTACGGGTCACTGCTGCGCAACAAGCGCGCGGAGTTCGGCGATCCGATGGCCGAGACGGTGCCGAGCCACGTCACCTTGATCCCGCCGACCGATGTCACGCCGGAGGAACTTGTCGGAGTCTGCGAAGCGCTCGAACGCGCCTCGGCAACCTTGCCTCCGTTCCCGATGCGGCTGCGCGGAACGGCAACGTTCCGGCCGGTTTCTCCGGTCGTCTTCGTCGCGGTCAGCCAGGGAATTTCCTACACCGAGATGCTGGCGAAGTCCGTGCGTACTGCGCTCAAGGTCGAAGAGCCGGAGTTCCCGTTCCATCCGCATGTGACGATCGCGCACAACCTCGACGAGGTGAGCCTCGACCGCGCATACGACGAGCTGAGCGGATTCGAGTGCCAGTTCAACGTCGACGGGTTCGCGCTCTATGAGCACGATGATGTCAACGGCTGGGTTCCGAAGCGTACGTTCGCTCTCGGCCCCGAGCCCCGCTAGACCACCGAGTCGCCGCCGACGGTGGTCAGGTGCTCGAGCAGCTCGGCCTTGAACGCACGGGCGGCCAGTGGCAGCGCTTCTGAGTTCCGGTGTGCCAGCGCGATGACCCGGTCGAGCGGGGGATTGTCCAGCTGGGTGGAGCGCAGCTGGGGGCGATTGGTCAGCACCATGCTCGGTACGACCGCATAGCCGAGTCCGGACTCGACGAACCGGAGAACGGCGCTCATCTCGCCGCCCTCGACCGCAAAGCGTGGCTCGAACCCCGCGGCTCGGCAGGCCCGGAGCGTGACGTCGCGGAGGTAGTAGCCCTCGCGGAACATCACCAGCGGCATGTTCTTGAGATCTTTGACGTCCATCCGCTTTGGAAGACCGGAGTCGGCAGGACTGGCGAGCACCAGCTGCTCACGCAGGACCGGCGTGGTCTCGATGTCGGGATCGTCCGTGATGAGCGGGACGATCAGCAGAGCCACATCGAGTCGTCCCTGTACGAGTTCGCGGGTCAGCACCTGTGACCCGGCTTCCTGGACCTCCAGGTCGATATCGGGGTACTTGCCGTGGAACCTGCGCAGCGCCTCGGGCAGCAATCCGTCGCAGAGAGAAGGCGTCGCGCCGAGCCGTACGCGACCACGACGCAGATTGGCGACTTCCTTGACGGTGCGCTCGGCGCTCTCCACGTCGATCAGGATGCGCTGAGCATGAGGGAGCAGTGCTGCACCGGCGCTGGTCAGCTCGATCGCGCCACGGTTGCGTACGAACAGTGGAGTGCCGAGGGAGTTCTCGAGCACCCGGATCTGCTTGGAGAGGCTGGGCTGCGAGACACCCGTGAGCTCAGCCGCCCGGGTGAAGTGCCGCGTACGAGCGACGGCAACGAAATAGCTGAGCTGCTGGATCTGCATGGCCCCATTCTTTCATAGCCATTGGCTATGAAACGTCGCCTCACTATGACTTTGCGCGAATGAGCGGACAGTCCTAAGGTGTGGGCCGTGACCACCACCTCACCAGCTCCCTCGTCTGGAGCACCGTTGAAGGGGCCCAATGGGGCCGGCCGCGCGGCAATTGCCGCCCGAACTCTGCGAAATGACCGGTGGTGGATTCCACCGCTCGCCACCGCACTCGGCCTTGGTGCCTGGGTCGCCTACGCGACCGTGCGTGCGTTCATGCAGAAGGACTACTTCGTCGAGTCCTACAACTACCTGACGCCGTTCTATTCGCCGTGCGTCTCGAACGGCTGTGTCCCGGAGTCCTCGCACTTCGGCCAGTTCCTGCCCGATCAGTGGTGGCTGCCGTACGCCGCACTGACGCTGCCGTTCCTGCTGCTGTTCCGCATGACGTGTTACTACTACCGCAAGGCCTACTACCGCGCGTTCTGGCTGTCGCCGCCCGCGTGCGCTGTGGCCGAGCCGCACCAGAAGTACACCGGCGAGACGCGTTTCCCGCTGCTGGGTCAGAACCTGCACCGCTACTTCTTCTACGCCGCCGCGATCATCTCGGTGATCAACACGTACGACGCGTTCTATGCGTTCCGCACGGCGGACCACGAGTTCGGCTTCGGACTCGGCAACATCATCCTGCTGGTCAACGTGATCGCCCTGTGGGCCTACACCGTGTCTTGCCACTCGTGCCGCAGCCTGATCGGTGGCCGCCTGAACCACTTCTCCAAGCACCCGATCCGCTACAAGCTCTGGGGCTGGGTCTCCAAGCTCAACGGTCGTCACATGGGACTCGCCTGGCTGACGCTTGGCACCCTCGCGCTGACCGACTTCTACATCATGGCCGTCTCTGCCGGCTGGATCGACGACCTTCGCTTCATCAACTGACGGACTGAATTTCATGACTGCTGATATCGAGACACACACATACGACGTCGTCATCATCGGCGCCGGCGGCGCCGGTCTGCGCGCTGCGATCGAGGCCCGCGTGTCGGGCAAGAAGACCGCGATCATCTCCAAGTCGCTGTTCGGCAAGGCCCACACGGTCATGGCCGAGGGTGGCTGCGCGGCTGCGATGGGCAACGCCAACTCCAACGACAACTGGATGGTGCACTTCGGTGACACCATGCGAGGCGGCAAGTTCCTCAACAACTGGCGCATGGCCGAGCTGCACGCCAAGGAAGCCCCGGACCGTGTCTGGGAGCTCGAGACGTACGGCGCGCTCTTCGACCGCACGGCCGACGGACGCATCAGCCAGCGCAACTTCGGTGGTCACAGCTACCCGCGCCTCGCCCACGTCGGCGACCGCACCGGCCTCGAGCTGATCCGCACCCTGCAGCAGAAGATCGTCTCGCTGCAGCAGGAAGACTTCCGCAACACCGGCGACTACGAGTCCAACATCAAGGTCTACGACGAGACCACGATCGTCGACCTCCTGAAGGACGGCGACAAGATCTCCGGTGCCGTTGCCTACCAGCGCGAGTCCGGACGCCACCTGCTGTTCGAGGCGCCCGCGATCGTCATGGCAACCGGCGGCATTGGCAAGTCCTACAAGGTCACCAGCAACTCCTGGGAGTACACCGGCGACGGCCACGCGCTCGCACTTCGCGCCGGCGCCTCGCTGATCAACATGGAGTTCCTGCAGTTCCACCCCACGGGTATGGTCTGGCCGCCTTCGGTCAAGGGAATCCTCGTCACCGAGTCCGTACGTGGTGACGGTGGAATCCTGACCAACTCCGAGGGCAAGCGCTTCATGTTCGACTACATCGCGGACGTGTTCAAGGAGCTCTACGCCACGACGCCCGAAGAAGGCGACCGCTGGTACACCGACCCCGACAACAACCGGCGTCCCCCCGAGCTGCTGCCTCGCGATGAGGTGGCTCGGGCCATCAACTCCGAGGTCAAGGCTGGCCGAGGAACCCCGCACGGCGGGGTGTATCTGACCGTCGCCGGACGTACCGAGGTGGGCCTGACCACCGAAGCGATCCTCAAGAAGCTGCCGTCGATGCACCACCAGTTCAAGGAGCTCGCCGACGTCGACATCACGAAGGAAGCGATGGAGGTCGGCCCGACGTGTCACTACGTCATGGGCGGTATCGAGGTCGATCCTGACACCGGCGCGGCTTCGGTCGACGGTCTCTTCGCCGCTGGCGAGTGCTCCGGCGGCATGCACGGCTCCAACCGCCTCGGCGGCAACTCGCTGTCGGACCTCCTGGTCTTCGGCAAGCGTGCCGGTGCCGGTGCTGCGGAGTACGTCGACAAGCTCGGCGAGAACCGCCCCAAGGTCTCGGACGCTGCCGTCAAGGAAGCTCGCGATCGCTCGGTGGCTCCCTTCGGTGACGGTGGACAGGAAGGCGCCGAGAACCCGTACACGATCCACCAAGAGCTCCAGCAGTCGATGAACGACCTGGTAGGCATCATCCGCAAGGCTGAAGAGGTCGCAGAAGCTCAGGGCAAGATCGACGAGCTCCGCGAGCGGGCCAAGCACATGGTCGTCGAGGGTCACCGCCAGTTCAACCCGGGTTGGCACCTCGCGCTCGACCTGCGCAACATGCTCCTGGTCAGCGAGTGCGTCGCCAAGGCGGCACTCATCCGTACCGAGAGCCGCGGTGGCCACACCCGTGAGGATCACCCCACCATGGACGCCGAGTGGCGTCACAAGCTGCTCGTCTGCAACATCAAGGACGATGGTTCTGTCGACGTGCAGGAGAAGGAGCAGATCCCGCTTCGCGAGGACCTGCTCGACCTGTTCGAGATGAGTGAGCTGAAGAAGTACTTCACCGAAGCCGAGCTGGCCGGAAGGAACTCCTGATGAGCTACGAGCAGAACTTTCGTGTCTGGCGCGGCGACGCTGAAGGTGGCGACTTCCAGAACTACGACGTCGAGGTCAACGAGGGCGAAGTCGTCCTCGATGTGATCCATCGGCTGCAGGCGACTCAGACGCCCGATCTGGCCGTCCGCTGGAACTGCAAGGCCGGCAAGTGTGGCTCATGCAGTGCCGAGATCAACGGTCGTCCGCGCCTGCTCTGCATGACGCGTATGTCGACGCTGCCGCAGGAAAGCACCGTCACGATCACGCCGATGCGCACGTTCCCCGTCATCCGCGACCTTGTCTGCGATGTCTCGTTCAACTACGAGAAGGCCCGCGAGGTCCGCGCATTCGTACCGCCGGAGGGTCTCAAGCCGGGCGAGTACCGCATGCAGCAGGTCGACGTCGAGCGCTCGCAGGAGTTCCGCAAGTGCATCGAGTGCTTCCTGTGCCAGGACACCTGCCACGTTCTGCGTGACCACGAGGAGAACAAGCCGGTCTTCTCTGGCCCGCGTTTCCTGATGCGCATCGCCGAGCTCGACATGCACCCGCTGGATGCCGCCGCTGAGCAGGGCGTCAACCGCAAGGCTGCTGCGCAGGACGAGCACGGTCTGGGCTTCTGCAACATCACGAAGTGCTGCACCGAGGTCTGCCCCGAGCACATCAAGATCACGGACAACGCCCTCATCCCGCTCAAGGAGCGCGTCGTCGACCTGAAGTTCGATCCGATGATCCGTCGCAAGAAGAAGGCGAAGGCCTGAGCTTCGGGCCCTAGTCGCCGGAGGCGATGGCTGCCTTGAGCTTGGCCAGCTTGTCGGCTGAGATGCCGCCCTGCGCATGCAGCTCTTCGAGCACCTTGATCCGGTCAGCAGGATCGGCGGGAGCTGCAGTGAGCTGGCCGAGCTGACCGTTCATGATCTGTCGCAGCGTGATCGTGCCGTCCGTGGGCGTGGACTTCAGCGTCGCTGCGGGGATCGGCTTGTCGAGCACGAACCTGGACAGGCCGCCGAACAGGCCGCCGATCACGCGACCCATCACGATCCGGGCGACCACCGTCAGCACGAATCCACCGATCGGTATGAGGACGGCAAGGATGCCGAATCCCTTGGCGCTGTCGAATAGATCGAGGATCCCGTCCATGGCCGGATGCTATCCAGATCTGTCCACGAGGCAGAGCATTTTGGGTCAATGGGAGATGGCAGCGATATCCTGAGCGGATGCGTCTCGCAGAATCACTCACCCGCTCGATTGAGGTCGTCACACCCGACCTCATCGAAGTGCGCCGTGATCTGCACGCATTCCCCGAACTGTCGTGGCACGAAGAACGTACGACCGACGTCGTCGCGTCATGGATGGACAAGCTCGGAATTCCCTACGAACGATTTGAGGGCACCGGCCTGATGGCTGAGGTCGGGCCGGACGAAGGCCCCATCGTTGCCCTGCGCGCCGACCTCGATGCGCTTCCAGTCGAGGACACCTCACAGGACCCGTGGAAGTCGAGCGTGCCCGGTGTCTCGCACTCCTGCGGACACGATGTTCACGTCGCAGCACTGCTCGGTGCGAGCGTCGCGCTGGCCGGGGCCCATGCCATCGAGCCGCTGCCGGTACGCGTCCGGCTGATCTTCCAGCCGGCTGAAGAGATCATGCCCGGCGGCGCACTCAAGGTGCTCGCCGCAGGCGCGCTCAAGGGTGTGAGTCGGGTGTTCGCACTGCACTGCGACCCGTCACTCGACGTTGGCCAGGTAGGCCTGCGCGAAGGCCCGATCACCGGTGCGTCCGACCGCATCCATGTCGTCCTCAGCGGCCGTGGCGGTCACACCTCGCGTCCTCACATCACCGAGGACCTCACCTATGCGCTGGGCAGCCTCGTGACGCAGCTTCCCGCGGTTCTGTCGCGACGCTTTGATCCCCGAGCCGGCGCCAGCATGGTGTGGGGCAGCATCCACTCCGGCAATGCGTCCAACGTGATTCCGTCGACCGGCGAGCTCAGCGGCACGCTGCGCATGCTCGACGCCGCGGCGTGGCACCAGGCTGAGCACCTCGTACGTGGCCTCATCAGCGACATCATCGAACCGTTTGGCGTGAGCGCAGACGTCACTTACGTACGTGGCGTTCCGCCGGTCGTCAACGACTTCCGGGCGACCGAGGTTCTTCGTCAGGCCGTGACCTCAGCGGTTGGTCCCAGCGCCGTTGCGACGACAACGCAGAGCCTCGGCGGCGAGGACTTCGCTTGGTACGTCGAAGCCGTGCCGGGTGCGATGGGACGACTCGGTACGCGGACGCCCGACGGCCCGACGTACGACCTGCACCAAGGCAATCTGCGTGTAGACGAGCGAGCCATCGCGATAGGGGCGAAGGTCCTTGCTTGCGCCGCAGTGACCTGAAATTTTCCGCCGGAGGTTACAAATCGGTATCGACTCCGTCAATATCCCTCAGCCTCTGCCGAAGCGACTAAACGCGCACTAGGGTCTGTACGTGCCGGGGTCCCGGCTCTCGTACCAAGGAGGAATTTTGCGTCGATTGACGAAGGCCACCGCTATTGCCGGTGTCGCCGCACTCGTGCTCGTTGCAGCAGGTTGCGGAAAGAACAGTGACGGCGACGATGACACGTCGTCGAAGGGCGACTGCGTCAAGGTCGACCCTGACAAGAAGGTCGGCATGGCGTTCGACGTCGGCGGACGCGGCGACCAGTCGTTCAACGACTCGGCAGCCAAGGGTCTCGACAAGGCCGCCTGTGACCTCGGTTTCTCCGCCAAGACGGCTGAAGCTCAGGACGGCGAAGCCGAGTCGGCTCGTGAAGGCCGCCTGCAGCAGCTCGTCGATGCCGGTTACAACCCCGTGATCGCCGTGGGCTTCGCCTACTCCGCATCCGTGGGCAAGGTCGCCAAGGCCAACCCGGACGTCAACTTCGCCATCGTCGATGACGGTGTCGAGGGCAAGAACATCGCCAACCTGTTGTTCGCAGAAGAGCAGGGTTCGTTCCTGGTCGGTGCAGCTGCAGCGCTCAAGTCCGAGTCCGGCAACATCGGCTTCGTCGGTGGCGTCGAGGTTCCGCTGATCAAGAAGTTCGAAGCTGGCTACGTCGCTGGCGCCAAGGCGGTCAACCCGGACATCAAGGTCCAGAGCCGCTACCTCACGCAGCCGCCGGACTTCAGCGGCTTCGGTGACCCGGCCAAGGGCAAGACAGCTGCAGAAGGCATGTACGACGCCGGCGCAGATGTTGTCTACCAGGCTGCCGGTGGATCCGGTGGCGGTGTTTTCGAGGCTGCAGCCGCAGCTGACAAGAAGGCCATTGGTGTCGACTCCGACCAGGCGCTGACTGCAGATGCCTCGGTCAAGGACGTCATCCTGACCTCCATGCTCAAGAACATCGACGTCGCCGTGTTCAACTTCCTGAAGTCGGTCGACGACGGCGACGTCCCGACCGGTCCGACCACGTTCGACCTCAAGGTCGACGGTGTTGGCTACTCCACCACTGGTGGACAGGTTGATGACATCAAGGAAAAGCTCGACGAGTACAAGCAGCAGATCATCGACGGAACCATCACGGTTCCGACAGCACCCTGATCAACTGCTGACGTGGCCCGGGTCTCGCGATAGCGTGGGCCCGGGCCACACCCGTCCCCGACGAGAGGTGAACCGTGAACAGCACCACCACCAGCAATGACGTCGTGGTCAGACTCCGAGACATCGGCAAGACCTTTCCCGGCGTCGTCGCCAACCATGACGTCAACATCGACGTCAGGCGCGGCACGGTGCACGCGATCGTTGGCGAGAACGGCGCTGGCAAGTCCACGCTGATGAAGATCCTGTACGGCGTGCAGAAGCCAGACTCGGGGACGATCGAGGTCAACGGGACACAGGTTGCCCTCTCGTCGCCGGCAGATGCCATCGCCGCCGGCGTCGGCATGGTGTTCCAGCACTTCATGTTGGCCGACAACCTCACCGTGCTCGAGAACGTCGTTCTCGGCGCCGAGAAGCTCCACGGCATCGGCGACGAGGCCCGCGCCAAGATCCGGGAGATCTCCGAGTCGTACGGACTCGACATCAACCCCGACCGATTGGTCGAAGACCTCGGGGTCGGGGCACGCCAGCGCGTCGAGATCCTCAAGGTTCTCTACCGCGGCGCCAAGATCATCATTCTTGACGAGCCGACCGCGGTTCTCGTACCGCAGGAGGTCGACGAGCTGTTCGGCAACCTGCGTGAGCTGAAGTCCGAGGGTCTCGCCGTCATCTTCATCTCGCACAAGCTCGACGAGGTCTTGTCGGTGGCCGACGAGGTCACCGTGATCCGCAGGGGAGCGACGGTCGACACCGTGGCCGCCTCCTCGGTCAACTCCAAGCAGCTC
>JAKFCR010000183.1:0-4900 GCA_036676545.1 Aeromicrobium sp.
GCTTTTTCGCCGACCATGATGGCGGGTGCGTTGGTGTTGCCTCGCGGTACGCGGGGCATGACTGAGGCGTCGGCGACCCGGAGGCCTTCGACGCCGTGGACCTTGAGATCAGGGCCGACGACACTGCCCTCGATCGTGCCCATCGCGCAGGTGGCGACGGGGTGGTAGAGCGTCTGGCACAGCTGGCCGATCGCTGCAACGATCTCGTCCGTGGTTGGATCCATCGATGCGGGAACCCAGGGCTCATCGATCAGCTTGGCCAATGGCCCCTGGCTGACGATCTCCTTGACCGTGCGGTAGCCGGCGATCATCGCGTCGAGGTCGGCGCCATCGTCGAAATAACCCGCCTCGATCTCGGGATGCCAGGTGGGGTCTGCCGAGCGCAGCTTGATGTAGCCCTTGCTCTCGACGCGTACGAGCGTCGATGCGATCGTCAGACCGCGGCGTACGGGTTCGTGCAGACCGTTGTCGTAGAACCCAGACGGCGCGACATGGAACTGCATGTCAGGCGCAGCCAGGTCATCGCGCGACTTGAAGAAGGCGCCAGCCTCGCCGACGTTGGAGGTGAGCGGACCGCGGCCCGCCTTCTGCGCCTTGAGCACGTTGCCGAGCGACAGGAACTCCGCCAGGTCTGTGGTGTCCTTCGTGTAGAAGAGTGCGCCCGAGACGGGGTGGTCCTGGAGGTTCTGGCCGACACCGGGTGAATCGACGACCACGTTGATGCCGTGCTCACGGAGGTGGGCGCCGGGCCCGATACCCGACAGCATCAGCATCTGCGGACTAGCGACCGCGCCGGCCGACAGGATGATCTCGGCGTTCGCGCGTACGGTCTGCGTCGTGCCCTGATGGCGGAAGGTGACACCGGTTGCGCGGTTGCTCTCGAGCTCGATCTTGGTGACAAATGCCTCGGTACGAACCGTGAAGTTCGAGCGCTTGCGGTTGGGATGGATGTACGCGTCGGCGACCGACCAGCGACGCCCTTTCTTGCAGGTCACCTGGTAGAGGCCCGCGCCCTCCTGCTCGGCGCCGTTGAAGTCGTCGTTGCGCTTGAGCCCGGCAACCACGGCCGACTCCACGAACGCGTGGCTCAGCTCGTGCGAGTAGCGCCGATCTTCGACGTGCAGAGGGCCGTCTGTTCCGTGGAACGGATCGCCGAGGCGGGTGTTGCCCTCAGCCTTCTTGAAGTAGGGAAGGACATCGCCTGCGCCCCAGCCGGCGGCACCGTACGCATCGCGCCACTCGTCGTAGTCGGCGTGGTTGCCGCGGATGTAGATCATGGCGTTCATCGACGAGCAGCCGCCGAGTGCCTTCATACGCGGCCAGTCGGCGCGTCGCCCGGCCAGCTGCTTCTGCGGCGTCGTCTTGTAGCCCCAGTCCCACTTGGTCCTGAACAGCGCCGGGAACCCCGCCGGGAGATGGATCATGTCGTCGTCGTCCTCGGGGCCCGCTTCGAGCAGGAGAACCGAGACACTCGGATCTTCGCTCAGGCGTGCGGCGACAACTCCGCCAGCGCTCCCGGATCCGATGACGATGTAGTCGAATGTCTCGTCAGGCATGTGTTCCTCTCACGGGTGCGCGTGATGCGCCTCACAAACCTACCGTCGGTACGACGCTGACACAACGTGTGTCAGGGTTGCAAAGCGCTACGCACGGCCGCGTCGATCGCGGCCGAGAGGTCCGCTCGGCCGAGGCGGTCGACGGGCACCTCGAGCACGCGAATGCCTGTCGCCTGTTCCTCGAGCGCGGCGGCGAGATCCTTCGGCTCCACCATGCGGTGCGGTACTCCGTAGCCCGCGCACAGAGCACCGATGTCCGCCCCAGTCGGCGTCGCATAGACCCGCTCGAACGAATCGGCGTACTCCGGTGAGCCCTGCTCCAGAGTTGCGAAGATGCTGCCGCCGTCGTCAGATGCCACCACGATAGTGAGGTCAGGTCGGGGTTCCTCGGGTCCAAGGAGCAGGCCGTTGCTGCCGTGCAGGAATGTCAGGTCGCCGACGTACGCAATGGCCTTGCTGGACGATCGGCCGAGCGCAGCGCCGACGGCGCTCGAAAGTGTGCCGTCGATCCCGGCGAGGCCGCGATTGCCCAGGACCAGCCGGTGTTCGCCGACCGGGTAGGGCGCGGCCACCAGATCGAGATCTCGGACCGGGTTGGAGGACCCGACGAACAGCAGACCCTCAGGTGGGACGGCTTGGTTGATCGTGCGCGCCACGTCGTACGGAGTTGTGCCGTCGAGCACATCGTCGATCGCGGCGGTGGCGACCTTGCCGGCTTCAAGCCACGAGCTGAGCCAGCTCATATCATCGGCTCCGGAGGCCTCGACGACATCGACGAAGCGGACGTTTCCACCGGCCGGGACCGGGAACGTCCCCCGCGTGCCGACATGCACGATCTCGATGTCGGTGCGGCTGAGCAGCTGGGTGATGGGGCGAGAAAGCGTCGAATGCCCAAAGCTCACGACGCGCTCGATCTGCGCGGCGAGCGGCGAGTGCTGAAGCACAAGTCGGTAGGCAGCCAGCGCGTTGTCACCCGTACGCGAGCCGGACGTTGGCTCGGCCATCAGCGGCCACCCCGCACTCTCGGCAAGGTCTCGCGCCGGCTGCTGAGCGTCATCACCGGCGACCACGACAGTCTTCGGTCCAAGATCGAGCTTCACCTCGACCAACGGCTCGATGAAGGTCGAGGACTCCGTCGGTCGTCGGGCCGCAAAGTCCCAGGTGACCGGCTCGATCAGTGGCTCATCGAGCTCGAGGTTGAGATGTCGCGGACCGGTGAACCTCACGGCCTCCCACGGATCCGTCGTGAATTGGATGCCTTGGAATATCTTGCGCTGCTCAGTTGTCTGGTTGGCGCCCGTGCCACGAAGGCGGCCGGGACGGTCGGCCGTCACCGCGATGACCGGAACGCCGGCATGGAGCGCCTCCAGCATGGCCGGGTGAAGATTGGCGACAGCCGTGCCAGAGGTCGTCACGACCGGGACCGGTCGGCGGGAGGACTTCGCAATCCCCAGAGCGAGGAATCCGGCTTCGCGCTCGTCGACCCGGACATGGAGTCGGATCAGGCCTTGCGTATCCGCGGCGTGCAGCGCGAGCGCCAGCGGTCCCGATCGGGAGCCGGGCGCGATGACGGCATCCTTGACGTCGCGGGCGATGAGCTGGTGGATGAGGTATTGCGCAGTTTCCGTGGCACTCACGCCAGCACCGCCTTCACGTCTTGGAGTCGCTGCTGCCAACGGGCATCAGTCTCGGCATCTGCCTCAACGGTGTCATACGCCGCTTCGTCGAATACTTGGCGGCCGACCGGAAGGTATCCGTCAACGGGAACGAGTGGCGATGCCACCACATCACCATCAAGCAGGGAGGTGGTGGCGAGGCCACAGGCGTACGGGAGCTCCGGCAGCGCGGCGGCGAGGGCCAGCCCCGCGGCGAGGCCGATCGAAGTCTCGACGGCGCTGGACACGACGACGGGTAGACCGATCTGCTCGGCGATCCGGAGGCTGGCATGGACACCACCCAGAGGCGCGACCTTGAGGACGGCGATGTCGGCGGCCTCGAGCTCGACGACACGCATGGGATCGGAGGCGCGACGTATCGACTCATCAGCCGCGATCAGAACCTGGACCTTGCGGCGCACGGCGGCGAGATCTTCGACGCTGGCACACGGCTGCTCGACGTACTCGAGACCGCCGGCGGCGAGGTCGAGTACGGCGATCGCGCTGATGGCTTCATCTACTGACCAGCCGCCGTTGGCATCGACACGCACCTTTCCCCGAGTCCCGATTGCGTCGCGTACGGCCTCAACCCTGGCGATGTCGTCGGCGAGGGTCTGACCTCTCTCTGCAACTTTGACCTTGGCGGTCCCGCAGCCGCTGGCTCGTACGATGCGTGCGGCCTCGTCGGGACCGACGGCGGGGACCGTGCAGTTCACCGCGACGTGGTCGCGCAGCGATGCCGGCCACCCACGCTCGGCTGAGTCAAGTGCAGCGGCGAGCCAGGGCGCGGACTCGACGGCGTCGTAGTCGAGGAAGGGGCTGAACTCAGCCCAGCCGGCAGCGCCCTCGACGACCATGCCCTCGCGACGCGTGATGCCGCGAAAGGGCGTCGGCATCGCGATCGAGAACGTCCGGAACTGCACGCTGGCAACTTACCGCCACCCCCGTAACGTCGGGGTATGAGCCGAATTGCAATCGTCGGAGGCCACGGCAAGATTGCCCGCCTCCTCATCCCCCGACTGGTCCACGCCGGGCACCAGCCCGTGGCACTGGTCCGCAACCCGGACTACCGGGACGAGCTCGAAGGGCTCGGCGCCGAGATCGGCATCCTCGACATCGAGCAGGACTCCATCGACCAGTTCGCTGCGGCCTTCGAGGGCGCCGACGCAGTCGTGTTCGCCGCTGGCGGAGGTCCCGACGGCAACATCGAGCGCAAGAAGACCGTCGACCTCGGCGGGTCGGTGAAGTCGATCGCGGCTGCAACCACGTCCGGCGTCCGACGATTTGTGCAGATCTCGGCTATCGGTGTCGACGATCCCTTGGGCGATGACGTCAACGACACCTGGGTTGCGTACGTCAACGCCAAGCGGGACGCCGACGTCGCCTTGCGCGACAGCACGCTCGACTGGACCATCCTGCGACCCGGGGGCCTCACGGATGACGCGCCGACGGGTCAGATCGAGCTCGCCGAGACGGTCGATCGCGCGCAGATCCCTCGTGCCGACGTGGCCGCCCTGATCGTCGCCACCCTCAACGAACCCGCGACGATCGGGCACCAGTGGGAGGTCGTCAGTGGACTGACCCCGATCGCGCATGCGGTTACGGCTGCTTTGGAAGGCTGAGACCGCGCACCCCTGACGGGGCACTATGTGGTGCGTGCGCACCCTTTTCCTGATCGCAGCCGCGGCG
>JAKFCR010000184.1:0-14207 GCA_036676545.1 Aeromicrobium sp.
GTGCGTCATGTGCCGGTGCTCGACGACGGACGGCTCGTCGGCGTGCTCAGCATCGGAGATGCCGTCAAGTACCGGACTGACCAGCTGGAGTTCGAGCGCGACCAGCTCAACAAGTACGTGACAGGCGGCTAACCCAGCCACTCACTTTTCGTATGTTGACACCCGATACGTTTACGATATATCGTTTACGTATCGGCACTAGATCAAATCTAGATCGTGTCGACGTACACAGAAAGTGGGTAACCCCCATGCGTAACAACAATTCTTCAGAACACCGCAATCCGGCTGATCGCCGTCGCGGACGTGGACACTCAGACTTCGGCTTCGGCCGTGAGTTCGGCCCCGGTTTTGGTGGCCCAGGATTCGGCGGCCCCGGCCGTCCCCGTGGTCGCCGTCGTGGCGGCCGTGGTGGCGACGTTCGCGCCGCTGCCCTCCTGCTCCTCAGCGAGCAGCCGCAGCACGGCTACCAGCTGATCCAGGAGATCGGCGAGCGCTCCGACGGAGCGTGGAAGCCGAGCCCCGGATCCATCTACCCCGTGCTCCAGCAGCTCGAGGACGAAGGCCTCATCTCGTTCGATCGCGTCGATGGTCGCAAGACCGCCACGCTGACCGACGACGGCGCCTCGTACGTCGAGGAGAACCGCGAGCAGCTCGGCACCCCGTGGGAGGCCGCCGCTGGCGACCCGACCGACGAGATGCGCGAGTTCGTGCTCGGTCTCAAGGGCCTCATGGGTGCCTGGAAGCAGGTCGCCCAGGCCGGCAACGCCGCTCAGCGCGAGCAGGCCGCCAAGGTCGTCGACGATGCCCGGAAGGCTCTGTACCGCATACTTGCGGACGATGAGTCATAACGGACGTCTGTCCCTGCCCGAGAGCGAGATGACCTGGCGGTTCTCTCGCTCTTCGGGCGCCGGCGGCCAGCACGTCAACACGACCGACACCCGCGTCGAGCTGATCTGGTCGCTCACCGACACCACCGCGCTCTCCCCCGCCCAGAAGGAGCTCGCCTCACAAAGGCTGAGCAACCGACTGGTCGGCGGGACGATCACGGTGGTGTCGTCGCAATATCGCTCGCAGCACCGCAATCGCGAAGCCGCACGCGTACGACTTGAGGACCTGGTCTCCCACGCGATCATTCCGCCCAAGCCGCGGCGGGCCACGAAGCCCAGCCGTGCCTCAAAACAGCGCCGACTCGACTCAAAGAAGAAGCGCAGCACGCTCAAACAGGGCCGCTCAGGCTCGTGGGACTGACTGACGACTGACTGCAACGTCACATCGGGAGAATTTCGCGCATACCGGGTCGACCGATAATCTGAAGACGCGCTGCCGGCAAACTCCCATCCGTCGAGGCGCACGAGGAGTCCCCCGTGTACACCAAACCGTTGCCGCGAATCATCGCCGGCACTGTGGTTGCCATGATCGCCGTGGCGGCATTTGTGACGTTCACGCGCGGCGAGGCTCCTGCGACGGACACGGCATCAGCGACGCTTCCCAGTGTCAGCGGCAACGCACCCGTCGTCGGCAGCTCCACACCCACGCCGACCTCGCCGGCCTCTGCCGACACCGCCGAGCGTGAAGCTGAAGCGGCCGACTCCAATGGCACCAAGACACCCACCGTCAACCCGACACAGGGCAGCGGCGGTCCCATCACTACGCCCACGAAGCCAGCACCGGATCCCGATCCGACCGAAGAGCCGCCTCCACCATCGCCGTCACCAACGCCGAATCGCTGCGGCTTGTTTGTACTTCTCGGATGCAAGTAGCCCGCGGTTGGCTCAGCCGCTGACGGGTACTCGTCATACATGACCGAGACCCCGAACGAGCCCGACGTACAGGACCCGAACGAGCAGCCCAGCAGGCCCAAGGCACCTGACCTGCCCGATCCGGCATTCCCCGAGGTCCTTCCGGGTGGCGAAGATGCGCCCGACACCGAAGACCCGCAAAGCGGGGACACCGACGACTGATCGTGCGGTAGACATGACTGCCACCCAGTCATTGGAGACCCATGCCCAGCATTGCAACGACGCACGGCCTGGTCAGCTATCGGGAGGGCGGCACCGGCCGACCTGTCGTCATGCTGCACGCGACCCTGCACGACCGCCGTGACTTCGACCCGATCTTCGACGAGATCGCCCGCAATCACCGAGCCATCGCACTCGACTGGCCGCACCACGGCGAGTCGTCCAACAGCGGCGCGCTCCCACGTGCGACCGATCTTGTGGTCACACTGAAGGACGTCGTGAACGCGCTCGACCTCGAGCCGGCGATCTTCATCGGCAACTCCGTCGGCGGGTACGCCGCAGCCCAGCTCGCGATCGACGACCCTCAGCTCGTCGCTGGCCTGGTCCTGGTCAACGCCGGCGGGTTCACCAAGCAGACCGCGGCGACCAAGGCGTTCATCAAGCTGATGAGCAGCCCGGCGTTCTTCACCAAGCGGATGCTCCCACTGCTGGCGAAGGCCTACATGCGAGCCAAGACCGACTCCGACAGAGCAATCATCAAGCGGGTGAAGGCTCGCGCCGCAGGCAGCGGCGCCGCCGTCGCGGCAACGCTGTGGAGCAGCTTCGCCGACCCAGCATTCGACCTGCGTAGGACCGCCGCCGACATCACCGCTCCCACCCTGCTGATGTGGGGCACAAAGGACCTGACGACGCCGCTGGGTGACGGCAAGCGTGCCGCCGCGGTCATACCGAACGCGACACTGCACGAGTTCCCGACCGGGCACCTGCCGTTCTCGTCCCAGCCGTGGGAGTTCCTCGAGATCGTCATGCCGTTCATCGACGATCCTGCCTAGCAGGCGGTGTGGACGCTAGTGTCCAGCTATGTCGCTCCCACGACGCATGTTGCTCGCCGCCGTCTCGATCGGGCTTGGACTGACCGCCCTCCCGGCCAGTGCAGGCACGCTGGACCCGCTCATCGAGATCCTTCCGCCGGTGCCTGTGCCCTATCACCCGACCACCGAAGCCGAGTGCGCTGATGGCAGTCCCACCTGCATCGACGTGACGATCGAGCAGATGAAGGATCGGTACGACGCCCTGCGCGCGACGTGCGACCACGATGCCGTGTTCGCGCTGGCCTACCTCCGCGTGACCGAGAACGTACGCGAGGCACTCGACGAGGGGATCTACGACGATCCCGTATGGCTGCGGAACCAGGACGCCGCGTTCGCGCAGGACTACTACGACTCGTACGACAACTGGCACGCCGGCCGCAAGAACCTCGTGCCGCAGGCCTGGCGCATTGCGTTCCAATCTGCAGATGACGGCTCGGTCAGCGCACTCGGCAACTTCATGCTCTCCATGAACGCGCACATCAACCGTGACTTCTCGTACGTGCTTGCAGGCGCTGGCCTCACGGGCTCGGACGGCATTTCACACAAGCCCGACCACAACAGGTTCAACTCACGGCTCGACAGCCTCTACCACCCTGTCTTTGCCGAGGAAGCGCTCGAGCTCGACCCGCGGTTCGACGACGTCAATCTCGCCAACCTGGACGAGGAAGCCGTTGGCGCCATCATGCGCGGCTGGCGAGAGATGGTGTGGCGCAACGCCGAGGCCCTGTCTCTCGCCAACACGCCTCTCGCCCTGTCGATCGCCAAGTCCAACATCGAGACGTACGCGACGACCCAGGCCGTTCTCTACCGGACCCTCTTCGCCTCATCGAAGGCCAGGACCGCAGAGCGCAACGCCTACTGCAACGCACGCCAGGGCTGACCGGCTGAGTCGATCAGGTTTGGAGAAGCGAGGTGTCTCCGGGCGTCGCTAGGGTTGCCGTGAACGAGGCCCCAGCGAGCGACGGAGACACGATGAGCAAGACCGACCACCCGGCCGACAACCACGATCTGATCCATGTGCAGGGTGCACGCGAGAACAACCTCAAGGACGTCAGTGTCGAGATTCCGAAGCGTCGACTCACGGTGTTCACCGGCGTCTCCGGGTCGGGCAAGAGCTCGCTGGTGTTCGCCACGATCGCCGCCGAGTCGCAGCGCATGATCAACGAGACCTACAGCGCCTTCGTACAAGGGTTCATGCCCAACCTGGCCCGTCCCGACGTCGACTACCTCGAGGGCTTGACGACGGCGATCATCGTCGACCAGGAGCGGATGGGCGCAAACCCCCGCTCGACCGTGGGCACCGCGACCGACGCCAACGCGATGCTGCGCATCCTGTTCAGCCGACTCGGCGATCCCCAGATCGGTCCTCCCACGGCGTTCTCGTTCAACGTCCCGACTCGCAAGGCGAGCGGCGTCATGAGCACCGAGAAGGCTGGGGGACGAGTCGAGAAGGCCGTCGTGCAGAACCAGGTCTACCTCGGCGGCATGTGTGCTCGCTGCGAAGGGATGGGGGCCGTCTCCGACTTCGACATGACGGCGATCTACGACGAGGAAAAGTCGCTCGGCGAAGGCGCGCTCACCGTCCCGGGCTACAGCATGGACGGTTGGTACGGGCGCATCTTCAGCGGCTTCGGCTTCGACATGGACAAGCCGATCAAGAAGTTCACCAAGAAAGAGCTCAACGACCTGCTCTACAAGGAGCCGACCAAGATCAAGGTCGAAGGCATCAACCTCACGTACGAAGGCGTGATCCCCAAGATCCAGAAGTCAATCCTGTCCAAGGACGTCGACGCCATGCAGCCCCACATCAGGGCCTTCGTCGAGCGGGCAATTACCTTCCAGACCTGTCCCGAGTGCGATGGCACCAGACTGAGCTCCGAAGCCCGCTCCTCCAAGATCAACGGCAAGAACATCGCCGACGTCTGCCAGATGCAGATCACCGACCTGGCCGACTGGGTGCGCGACCTCAAGGAGCCATCAGTCGCACCGCTGCTGACGGGCTTGCAGCACGTGCTCGACTCGTTCGCCGAGATCGGTCTGGGCTACCTCTCGCTCGACCGGCCCGCCGGCACGCTGTCGGGCGGCGAGGCCCAGCGCACCAAGATGATCCGCCACCTCGGCTCGTCACTGACCGACATCACGTACGTGTTCGACGAGCCGACGATCGGCCTCCACCCGCACGACATCCAGCGCATGAACCAGCTGCTGTTGCAGCTGCGCGACAAGGGCAACACGGTTCTGGTCGTCGAGCACAAGCCCGAGACCATTGCGATCGCCGACCACATCGTCGACCTTGGGCCAGCCGCTGGCGCCGGGGGTGGCGCGGTCTGCTTCGAGGGATCCGTCGATGGGCTCCGCAAGAGCGACACGACGACCGGTCGTCATTTCGATGACCGGGCCAAGCTCAAGGACGAAGTCCGTACGTCGTCTGGCGCTCTGGGGATCCGCGGCGCCTCCACGCACAACCTCCAGAACGTTGACGTCGACATCCCGCTCGGACTCCTGTGCGTCGTCACCGGCGTCGCCGGCTCAGGCAAGAGCTCGCTGATCCATGGCTCGGTCGACGGGCGCGACGGCGTGGTCGTGATCGACCAGGGCGCGATCCGCGGCTCGCGTCGCAGCAATCCGGCGACCTACACGGGACTGCTCGAGCCGATCCGCAAGGCGTTCGCCAAGGCCAACAACGTCAAGCCGGCGCTCTTCAGCTCCAACTCCGAAGGGGCCTGCCCGAGCTGCAACGGCAACGGCATCATCTACACCGAGCTGGGCGTCATGGCGACCGTCGAGTCCGTCTGCGAGGAGTGCAACGGCAAGCGTTTCCAGGCCTCGGTGCTCGAATACACGCTCGGCGGCCAAAACATCGCCGAAGTGCTGGCGATGTCCGTCGACGAAGCCGAGACGTTCTTCGCCACAGGCGACGCCGACACGCCCGCGGCGCACAAGATCCTCGACCGGCTCTCCGATGTCGGTCTCGGCTATCTAACGCTCGGCCAGCCGCTCACGACGCTGTCCGGTGGCGAGCGCCAACGCATCAAGCTGGCCACCCAGATGGCGGGCAAGGGCGACATCTACGTCCTCGACGAGCCGACCACGGGTCTGCACCTCGCAGACGTCGAGAACCTCCTCGGACTGCTGGATCGACTCGTCGAGTCCGGGAAGTCGATCATCGTCATCGAGCACCATCAAGCGGTGATGGCGCACGCTGACTGGATCATCGATCTCGGCCCCGGTGCAGGTCATGACGGCGGCAAGGTCGTCTTCGAGGGCACGCCTGCCGATCTGGTCGCCAACAAGAAGACGCTGACCGGCAAGCACCTCGCCGAGTATGTCGCGGGCTAGCTAGCTCACCACGGGTCGGGGAGACCTGCACCCGTCGTGATGAGGCTGCGCAGACTTCCGTTGACATAGTGCAGCCATCCCGCCGAGCAGGCACCGAAGCACTCGACTTCCGGGACCAGCCCGATGTGGGTGAACCGCAGCTCGGTGCCGCCAGCAACCGGCACAATGTCGAACACGATCTCGCTACCAGTCCACTCGCTCGGCTCCGAGATGAAGGACAAATGACTGTCCATCACCCGCCAGACCACCCGTCGGCTCGGATCGAGCTCGGCTACGCGCTGCAGGCTGTAGTGCTGTGGCGGGTGCCGATACGAGAACTCGGCACCCAGCTCGTCCGCGCTGCCCTGGATCTCGCCGGTCCACCAGGCCCGGACGTCCAGGATGGCCGCGAACACCTCGTCAGGTGACTGCTCGACCGTGTACGACGTCGAGTAGCCGTCTCGTGCTGAGCCCGCCGTGGCCGTGTCAGTTGTGTCATGTGTGGTCATTCATCGAATCCTTGTCTCTAGCTTTCTGCGAGCTTCTTGAGGGCAGCGAGCCTGGTGTCCCATGCCGCCGCGAGCTCGGCCATACGACGCGCTGTCGCGTCGAGGCGCTCTGATCGAGGTGAGTAGAGCACCTCGCGACCGACCTTTCGCGAGCCGACAAGGCCCACCCGGTCGAGCACCTGGAGGTGCTTGAGGACGGCAGGTCGACTCACCGGCAGATCTCGGGCGAGCACCGTGGCTGAGCCCTCACCACGCTCGGCGAGCGTGGTGAGGACCTGCCAACGGGTCGCGTCACCGAGGGCACTGAACACCTCGGTATCTGTGGCGATCATTAGGCCGTGGCTCTCAATTGGTGGTCGATCAGGGAGCGTGGCATCCGTGCCCGGCTGGCAAGGCAGAGGAGGGAGGCGGTCCGGGGTTGACCGTCGACCGACGACAACGCCGCCAGGCGGGATGCGGGGCCGCGCGAGCCGGCCATCGAATTGGGAGCCATGGTCTAAGCCGCCACGACAGCTGCATGGTCCTTGAGGTGACCGAGCTCGACCGGCCAGCCGCCACTGTGATCGGCATGCATCGCCACCTGCTCCTCAGCAGGCAGGGCAAGCGAGCCAAAGCCGCTCTCCACCAGGCGCACGTGGGTCGTGTCGCCCTCGCTGGTGAGTGAGAACTCGACCAGGGTCGAGTTCTGCTCGGTGAGGTCTGCGCCCGCGGGCGTGTCCAGCTGGTGCCAGCGGAACGCGAATCGGCTCGTCGGCTCAACCGCGTCGACCGTGCCGATCAGCGTGTGGCCGTCCCAGCGGACCTCGAGGGCGCCGCCCGGGCGAAGGTCAATGTCTGCGCCTGCGTCGCCGAACCAGGTACCGAGATGATCGGCCTGGGTGATCAGCGACCAGACGCGCTCAACGGGTGCCTCGATGGCGATCTCTCGCTCGATGGTGTTGGTGTTCATGAGTTCTCCCTGCGTTTATGTGTAACTCTGACCTTACACATACAAATCTGCCATGTGCAACCCTCCGGTTACGAATACCGCTTGATCGCACACAAGTAGGTGGACTGCAACCAGCCTGCAAGGACTCCCGCCCATCGTCAGACCTGACACGATGTCCACATTGACAGGAGCCAGCCATGACCGAATCACCTTCGACGGCAGTAGATCGATTTCTGGCAGCCGTGAGCTCCGCCTCGATCCGGGATTGTGACGCCTGGTCCGACGACGCCACACTGGACGCGACGGTTCCCAACTGGCGATTTCATCGCACCGGCGCCGCGGATATCAAGGACACCTTCTCGGGTTGGTTCGCTGATCCGGCGCAGTTCGACGAGCTCGAGCGTTTTCCAGTCGAGGGCGGCGAAATTGTTCGCTACCTCCTCTCGTGGACAGAGCATGGTGTCCCTCACACGGCTCACCACCTGCATCAACTCCGCGTGGAGAATGACCACATCGTTTCCGACGTCGCGATGTGCGGTGGACGATGGCCAGCGTCGCTGATGGCGGAGATGGAAGCCGCTGATGCCTGATCTGCGCGTCGTCCACGAGTCGATCGAATCACTCCTGGACGGCGCGGAAGAACGCGAGACGATGGAGACTCCCGGCAAGTCGGGCGCACGGCTGGATCGGGTGCTGCTGAACGGCGAACCGTACGTCGTGAAGTACCTCGATGCCGAGAATGACTGGACGATGCGTGCGGCCGGCGTACCTGGCGGAGCCTCGCTCGAGCTCTGGTCCCGAGGGATCTTTGACCACCTGCCGGACTGCTTCAACCAGCCGATCGTGGCCGTCGCCAAGGGCGAGATCTCAGCATTGCTGATGCACGATGTCTCGGCGTGGTTGGTGCCCGCCACTGACGACCCGATCCCGCTCGATCAGCAGGAGCGATTCCTCGACCACATGGCAGCCATGCATGTCGAATTCTGGGAGACCACCCTCGACATCGACATCGTCTCCCCGTCGACGCGCTACCTCGAGCTGTCCCCGTCAATGGCGGCTGCCGAGGCCGCTCTTGGTTCGGATGCCGTTGTTCCGCGCCTGGTCGCCCAGGGATGGCCATTGCTGGAGGAAGTTGCACCCAAGGCTGCCGCCATCGTCACTCCCCTAGCGCACAACCCAGGTCCACTGGTGCAAGCCCTGACCCGGACGCCCCAGACCTTCGTGCACGGCAACTGGAAGCTCGACAACCTCGGCAGCGATGCGCACGGGCGCACCGTGATCCTCGATTGGGAGACACCCGGCAGGGCGGCACCGTTGTGCGACGTCGCGTGGTATCTGGCGATCAACTGTCGGCGGCTGCCGACCTCGAAGGAAGACGCTCTCGCGTCATACCGCGACGCGCTCGAACGGCGCGGCATCGATACGGCTGACTGGTGGGACGCCCAGATGTCGCTCGCACTGCTTGGAGGACTCGTCCATTTCGGCTGGGAAAAGGCATTCTCCGGCTACGACGACGAGCTTGCCTGGTGGGAGGACCGCGCGATCCGCGCGGCGCCGCTGCTGTCATGAGGTTCACGGGCGTCGCGGACGCCTACGACCAATCCGCAACTGCTTGGCGCACCGGTCCAGAAGCGGTCTATGCGCGCCTCGCTGACGCCCTGATAGGAACCGCGGCCGTACCCCTGAGCGGTGCGCGGGTGCTGGATGCGGGTGCGGGGACTGCCGCGGCCAGCCGCGTGGCGATGGACCGCGGCGCCCATGTTGTCGCAACCGACATCTCCGTTGGCATGCTCAGTGAACGTCACCAGCAGGTCAGTGCAGTCTGTGCGGACGTGGTTCAGCTTCCTTTCGACGACGACGTCTTCCAGCTGGTGATCGCCGCCTTTTGCCTCGGCCACCTCGACAACCCCTCTGGCGCACTCGAGGAGATGCGCCGAGTCGGGTCAGCGTTGGTGGCTTCGGCATTCGCCCCAGGATGGACTCATCCAGCAAAGTCCATCGTCGATGACGTGATGACAGGTTTTGGGTTTGTGGTGCCGGCTTGGTACACGCACGTGAAGGAGAATCTTGAGCCAGCCGTCAACAATCCGGCCGCTTTGAGCCGCCTCGCCCGGGTTGCGGGCTTCGACGACGTCACCGTGCAACGCATCGACGTGGACAGCGGGCTCACCTCACCGGCCGAGATCGTGAACTGGCGGCTCGGCATGGCGCACCTCGCGCCATTCGCCGCCGCGCTCCCTCCCGAGGTACTCAAGTCCGCTCGAATTGAGGCGGAGGCAGCCGTCAACGGCGTGGAACCTGTGGTGATCCCCATCCTCGCGCTCAGCGCATCTTGATCCGCCATGCCGCGAGCTGACGATCTGCCTCAGCTTTGAGTCCATCGGCGTAGGTGTCACCGCTCGCCCCGGCCAGATCATTGGCCAGCACCTCGGCTCGCCGGATCAAGGATTCATCGCCGAGCGCGACTCCTGTCTGACCGGCCAGCCACCACGCCTCAAGAAGCACGTTTGCCTCGACCGTTGCGAGATCTTTGTGCACCATTGCCAGGTCGGTGGGCTCGCCCAGTCCGGCACGAGCATGGTGGATGAGCAGCCGACCGACCGAGCTGTACCGCGGCACCCCCATCTGGTCAGCGGCCGACACCAATTCGGTCGCACATTCGTGAGCGCGCTGTGACTCCCCCATCTGCAATGCAATCCTCGTCCGCAGCAATGCCAGCTTGAGGCCAAGCCGCCAGCCGAACACGAGATCTCCCTCGAACCACTGACTTGACTCATCCAAAAGCGCCGTGGCTCCTTCGGGGTCGTCGATGCGAAGCCTTTCTTCTGCCAAATCCTCCAGCGCCGCGATGCGCATCTCGACCATTCCTTCACCAATGGCAATCTCGAGAGCCTCCTGATGCGCGTCCATCGCAGCTTGCGGCGCGCCAATGTTGCGTAGCACCCAACCTGACATGTTCACCCCCCTCCCGCTGAACCGCGGCACCTGGCGACGAACAACCTCTGCGTCGTAATGGCCGAAGGCCGCGATCGCTTCCCGAGGTCGCCCCGCGAGTGCATGCGCGTGACCGGTGAATAGAAGCGCATGCAGCGTGGCCGAGGTGAGGTCGACGCCCGCACCTGGGTGAGCAACTGGACGGAGCAGATTGATCGCCTCATCAGTCTCGCTGCGATGAGACTTCAGGACACCCAGCCAAGCTGCTGCGGTCAGCCGATCCGGTCCGACAGCTTGTGACACCGCGGCGGTGAGCTTTTGCTCTGCTCCGACGAGATCTCCCTTCGCGTGCAGAGTGCGCCCTCCGACGGTGAGGCAGCGGGCTTGGATCTCGGCGTCGGCCGCGCTGATCTCACCGTCATGGGCAAACTGGATTGCGTCGTCGAAGCGTCGATCGAAGTACGCTGCCCACGCACCGACCTCGTAACCCTCCGCGCCACGGTCTGCCGCTTCGACATCGAGTTGCGCGTCGCCATAGCGGCCACGTCGCGTCCGCACGCGAGCTCGCTCAAGCAATGCGCCGTCCTCCGCGTGCAGCGCGAGCGACTGGTCAAGCAGCGCCTCAGCAGTGGCGTGATCGAAGCGCTCGGAAGCGCGCTGTGCAGCGAGTCGAAGAGAGCGGGCTGCCTGGACGAGGTCTCCACCGAGACGCGCATGCTCGGCGACTCGAACGGGGTCTGACGTCGGCCGTTCAGCGAGGATGCGACCCGCCTCCCGGTGAAGTAGGGCAGCACGGCCAGAGCTGGCGCCCGCTGCAAGGGCCTCCCGCATCAGCTCATGACGGAACGCGTACCGGCCGCCGCGATCAACCAGGAACTGACGACTCTCGGAGAGCTCTGCGTCCGCGAGGACGTCAAGGGTAGGTCGGCCGAGCACTGAAGCCAGCAGGTCGATGTCGAGCTGCGTGCCGAGCACGGCGGCAGCACGCAGCACGCCGGCCGCCGACCCGAGCTGATCGCACCTGAGCTCGACCGACGCAACCAACGAGGGCGGAATCGCCTCGTCAGACAGCGCTGAGGAATTCGCCAGCTCGCTGAGAAACAGCGGATGACCTCCCGACCGGAGGTAAAGCTCGGACGCGCGCTCCTCGCCGACGAGCTCCGCGGTCTCTTGTCGGCCGAGTGGACCAAGAACGATGTCATCGGTACTCGGGAACGGTGCGCCCTCCGCGACGCGCGAGGCTGCGACTACCAGCAAACGCGGCGACCGACGCAGCGCAAAACTGACCCACTCCGCAAGTGGTGGCCCTGCGAGGTGTGCGTCGTCAATTACCAAGACAACGCCCTGGTCACCAGCGATCCGCTCAAGAACTGCCGTGATCGCCGCGAAGAGCGTCGCCGGCCCAAGGACCGGGTCGGGTGCACGGCGTCCAGCCTGCACCGGCAGTTCCGCCAAACCGAGCAACGGGGCCAATAGCGGGGCATCGTCGGCCAGCAGCGCAACAGGATCAGGCGCACGACGTATGTGCTCCGCAATCGCTGCAAGCAATACGTCAAGCGGCGCCGACCGGTCGAGAGCTCCACAGGTCCCGAACATGACAATGTCTCCGGCCGCGCTTCGATGCCGTGCCCAGGCCGAGATCAGTGTGGTCTTGCCGATACCTGCCTCGCCGGCGACCACGACGATCCGCATGGTGCCCTCGGAAATGCGCTCGGCCAGCCGGTCAAGGATGCCAAGCTGCTCCTGGCGACCCACGACGCCCGACATCGGCACGGCCGTCGCTGCAGAACTGGCCACAACGTCTCCGCGCAGGATCGCCTCGTGCAGATCTGAGGTCTCCGATGAAGGATCTGTACCAAGATCTTCAACGAGCGTTGAGCGAAGGTCGGCATAAACGGCAAGCGCCAGCGCCGGGCGACCGGCAAGAACATGCGCCCTCATGACATGGCGGGCAGCGTCCTCGTCGTATCGGTTGGCACCGAGATCGGCCTCCGCAACGTCCAGCGCATCCAGCCACTCCCCGGCATCGAGCATCGCCGCGGCGGCGGTGTGCCGAGCCCTTTGGATGACCCTGATGGCCGCAGCTTGGTCAGCCAACACCCAGTCGGCCTCACTGACCGGCTCCGGCAGCGGCCCACGGATCAGGCTCAACGCCACCCGACTCGCTGCCAGCGCACCGCCGACGTCAGCGGCGTCCCGACGGCGTTCGGCCTCCGCAGTGACGCTGGCCAGTTCGTCTAGGTCGAGCCATTCGTACTGCAGCCGATAGCCGTGCTCGCTGTAGTCGATGCTGTCACGACCCAGCGCACGACGCAGTCGGCTCACAAGCACTGCCACCTGGTCAGCGGGGCGGGCCGGCGGGGATTCACCCCAAAGCGCGTCCACCAGTGCCGCCGTGCTGACCCGACGACCGCGGGCAAAGGCCAACAACTGCAACACCAGCCGAGCCTTCCGGTCGGCGAGCGAGCGCGTCTCAAGGCCGTCTATGGCCAGCTCACCAAGCACGCGCACCGAGGGGGTACCCACCGCTGAATCCTATCGCCGTCGCGGGCGCCAGTCCGGCTGCAAGGACATTGCAATGACCTGCAGCGACGCTCTAATGGCGGCGAAAACGTCGCGCGACACGGAATGGAGTCGAGGCATGGGTACAACCACATTGGCTGAGCAGAAGAACTTCGCGAATCCAGACGAAACCCGCACCTTTGAACACGGCGTGGTGGACCTGGTGTCGATCGGAGGAAGCGAGATCGGACGCCTGACCCTGCAACCGGGGTGGCGCTGGTCAGAGCACGTGAAGCAGATCGCCGGAACCGAGCTTTGCGAGGCTCCTCATTTCCAGTATCACGTGCAGGGCACGCTTCGGATCCAGATGGCCGACGGCTCAGAGTTCGATGCGATCGCCGGCGACGTCACTGCCGTTCCACACGGCCACGACGCGTGGGTTGTCGGGGACGAGCCGGTAATCGTCGTCGATTGGTGGGGGGCATCCAACTACGCGAAGGGGTGAGGGCGCGTTCGCGCGAATGACCCGCTCTCGCGGCCGTTCAAACCGGGAACAACAACTGGGCGGACGGGTCTGCGCGGACCCCGAACGAAGCGGCACCTAGGCTCGCATCATGGCAACGGTGATCCTGGTGCGGCACGGACGTACGACTGCGAACGCCAGCGGGCTGCTTGCGGGCCGCACCCCGGGCATCCAGCTGGACGAGGTCGGGCACGAGCAGGTCGTACGCACTGGCGAACGGTTGGGCGACGTACCCCTCGTCGGAGTTGTGTCCAGTCCGCTTGAGCGGTGTCGGCAGACGGCCAAGGCAATCGTCAGCCAACAGGCCGACAAGCCGAAGGTCGTGACCGACAAGGGCATCACCGAGTGCGACTACGGCGACTGGCAGGGCCGGTCGCTCAGCGACCTCGCGAAGGAAGACCTGTGGTCAATGGTCCAGAACCACCCGTCGGCGGCGGCTTTCCCGGGTGGCGAGTCGATGTCGACGATGCAGGCTCGAGCCGTGGCGGCAATCCGGCGCCACGATGCAGCCATCGAGGCCGAGCACGGCGCCGGCGCCGTGTGGGCTGCGGTGAGCCACGGCGACATCATCAAAGCGATCCTCGCCGACGCACTCGGCATGCACCTCGACCTGTTCCAACGCATCAACGTCGATCCGGCGTCCGTGTCGATCGTTCGCTACAC
>JAKFCR010000185.1:0-4036 GCA_036676545.1 Aeromicrobium sp.
CGTGCCACACTGTGCATGACATGCAAGCAGCGCGAGGAACGTCGCTGAGCCCTGAAAGCGGCCCGACAACCCACACTTCGGTACGACTCTTCGCGATCGTTGCTGCCCTGACGCTGGTCATGGACCAGGTCACCAAGTACCTCGCCGTCGAGAAGCTGCAGGGCCGCGAACCCGTCGAGCTCGTCCCCAACCTGTTGTCGCTGACGTTCCACCGCAATCCCGGTGCCGCGTTCAGCACCGGCACGGGATTCACGCTGGTGCTGAGCATCATCGCCGTCGTCGTGTGCGTTGCGGTCGTACGCATGGCCACCCGCCTGCGAGATCGTGGCTGGGCGATCGGGCTCGGGCTCCTGCTCGCAGGTGCGCTCGGCAACCTCGCCGACCGCGTCTTCCGCCAGCCATCTCCGTTCAAGGGTCACGTTGTCGACTTCATCGACTACGGGCTCTTCGTCGGCAATGTTGCAGACATCGCGCTGACGTTCGCCGCGATCGTCATCGTCTGGCGCACCTGGCGCGGTTTCGCAATCGACGGCACCCGTGAGGTCAAGCAATGACAGAAGAAGTCGAGCTCGAGCACAAGGTGCTGTCAGTGCCCGAAGGCCTCGACGGTGAACGGATCGACAGCGCGCTCGCGCGACTGCTCGGCCTGTCCCGTACGCGTACGAGCGAGCTCGTCGCCGACGGTCACGTCAAGATTGACGGTCACTCTCCGTCCAAGTCCGATCGCGTCCACCCGGGATCGATCCTCGAGGTCTCGATCCCGGCACCCCGACGCGCTGTCGTCGTACCGTCCGAGGTCGAGGGCATGCGCATCGTGTTCCAGGACGACGACATCGTCGTGGTCGACAAGCCCGTCGGCGTCGCCGCGCACCCGAGCGTCGGTTGGTCTGGCCCGACTGTTCTGGATCACCTCGCCGGCATCGGCGTCCGCATCTCAACGTCAGGCGCTCCCGAGCGGCGCGGCATCGTGCACCGCCTCGATGTCGGTACGAGCGGCCTGATGGCCGTCGCCAAGTCGGAGCATGCCTACACGGTGCTCAAGCAGGCATTCCGCGACCGAACGGTCGACAAGACCTATCACGCGCTCGTGCAGGGGCACCCTGATCCGCACATGGGCACGATCGATGCTCCGATCGCACGCCATCCCAAGCACGACTTCAAGTTCACCGTGAAGGACGGCGGACGCGAGAGCGTCACGCACTACGACACGCTCGAGGCCCACCGCTTCGCCAGCCTGCTGACCATCAACCTCGAGACCGGTCGTACGCACCAGATCCGCGTGCACATGGCCGCGCTGCACCACCCGTGCGTCGGAGACCTGATGTACGGCGCCGATCCAACGCTGGCCAAGCGCGTCGGCCTCGATCGTCAGTGGCTGCACGCGTACCAGCTCGGGTTCATCCACCCGCGTACGGGCGACCACGTCGAGTTCGAGTCGGTCTATCCCGATGACCTCGTGCACGCGCTCGACGTCGTACGGGCTTCCGACTAACTGAGCTCCCAGACGTACCGGCTGGTTGGTACGAGGTCGAGTCCCTGGTCGCCGCCGAATCGGGCGACGCTGGCCATCAGCTCGGTCATGCGACGGCTGAGCTCCTCGTCATCTCCACCGCTGCCGTAGAACTCGTGGATGTCGGTCAGCGCGGACATCGGGAACAGTTCCTCGACGATCGCCGAGAGCTCCGGGGCGTCGGGCGTCAGCGGCTCTTCGACGATGTTCTGGATGTAGCCGAACGTGTTCTGCGTGTCGATCGCAATCTGCGTGTGGCTCCCCAGCCAGATGTCGAGGTACTCCTCGCGACTCATGCCCTCTGGGCGGCGCAGTACGGCGATGTTGGCCAGTGCTCCGGCACGCTCACCATCGGGCACGCTCGGCGGATCGATCGGACGACGTTCGGTGACGCGCCAGGCGTGCACGGCGGCATCGAGGTCGGACAGGACCGCGATTGCGGCTTCGGGATCGCCGTCGGTCCAGAGCGTCACGAATGCCGTGATCGGTTCGCCGGGTCCGAAGCGGAGAGCACCTTCGACTGGCTCGTCGTCGACGTTGAGCTGGAACCGGGTGACCCCGAGCGCTGCCAGTCGGGCTCGGAGGGCTGCGTCGTCAAGGGCGAGGTCTGTGCCGTGGAAGGCGAGGATCAGTTTCGTCACGCCTGCAATCTAGTGCGAGGAGCGTCGTGGACAATGGTCGTATGACCAATGTCGTGCGCCAGTCCGAGAAGTTGCGTGATGTCTTGTATGACATCCGCGGACCCGTCAACGCACGAGCGGCCGCCATGGAGGCAGAGGGACAGCACATCCTCAAGCTCAACATCGGCAACCCGCAACCGTTCGGTTTCGACGCTCCGGCCGAGATCCTGCAGGACGTCATCGCCGGTCTGCCGACAGCGCAAGGCTATTCAGATTCCCGCGGCATCCACTCGGCGCGCCGTGCTGTGGTGCACCACTACCAGCTCCAAGAGGGCTTCCCGATCATCGACATCGATGACGTATGGCTCGGCAATGGCGTGTCCGAGCTGATCCAGATGGCGCTGCAGGCGCTGCTCGACAACGGCGACGAGGTGCTGATCCCCGTACCCGACTACCCGCTATGGACCGCCGTCACCAACCTGGCCGGCGGAGTGCCCGTGCACTACCGCTGCGACGAGGCCAATGGCTGGAACCCGGACATCGCCGATCTCGAGTCCAAGATCACCGATCGCACCAAGGTCATCGTCGTGATCAATCCGAACAACCCGACGGGCGCGGTCTACACCCGCGAGACGCTGACAGCGATTGCCGACCTGGCTCGTAAGCACAATCTCGTGCTGATGTCCGACGAGATCTACGACAAGATCCTGTATGACGACGCCGCACACATCCCGATGGCGAGCATCGCTCCCGATGTCCTGACGCTGACGTTCAATGGGCTGTCGAAGTCATACCGAGTGTGCGGCTACCGCGCTGGCTGGATGGTCGCGACTGGACCGCTCAAGGAGGCCGCCGACTACCTCGATGGCATCACACTGCTGGCATCGATGCGGCTGTGCCCCAACGTGCCCGCACAGAACGCGATCCAGGTCGCGCTCGGCGGCTACCAGTCGATCAAGGAGCTCATTCTTCCCGGCGGTCGGCTGCTCGAGCAGCGCGACACCGCGGTCACCGAGCTCAACAAGATTCCTGGGGTGAGCGTCGTGGTCCCTCAAGGTGCGCTCTACGTGTTCCCGCGTCTCGACCCCGAGGTCTATCCGATCAAGGATGACCAGCAGCTCGTGCTCGACCTGCTGCTGCAGGAGAAGATCCTGCTGACGCAGGGGACTGGCTTCAACTGGCCGGACCCCGACCACCTGCGCATCGTCACACTGCCGTGGTCGCGCGACCTCGCCGAAGCCATCCAGCGCCTCGGCCATTTCCTGAGCAGCTACCAGCAGGCCTGAGGGCTACCGCTTCTTGCTGGCGACATAGTCGGCGGCCTCATTGACGCGGAATCGTACGATTGCGTCGATCAGGTCGACCGGCAGCGGCTCGTCGAGCGGGAAGCGGATGGCCGACTTGCTGGTCTTGTACGCCGACAGCTCGTCAGAGAAATTCGAGAACGCTCCAGCGGTCGGGAAGAACGTCAACGAGGTGTGTTCGGTGAACCCCGCGAACTGCACGACAACGACCCCGTCGGACTTGTAGGCGGGGATGTTGTAGCTGATCGTCTCTTCGGTGTCGGGCGCTGCGGCGCGGATGATCCGGCGCATCTCGACGAGCCGCTCCTCCACACCGATCAGTGACGCATCGATGTACTCGTCAACGGTCGTGAAGGTCTTCTTCTCGCGGTCCGGGTGCTCGGTCATGTGCCCAGTAGAGCGGAGTTGGGCCCGTACGCCAAACTTCCTCTGGCGAGCCGTTCCAAAGTGTGGGGAGCGCCCGACTAGGCTGAAGCCCTTCCCCCCAAAACGCGCCGAGGAGGCAATCTTTCGATGTCGAGCGACTCGCCCTTCGTGCACTTGCATGTGCACACGGAGTACTCGATGTTGGACGGCCACGCGCTGCTCGACCCGCTGTTCGA
>JAKFCR010000186.1:0-10023 GCA_036676545.1 Aeromicrobium sp.
CAGCACGTCAACATGAACGAGCCGTTCGTACGGTTCGAGGTCAACCGCTATCTCGGCTGGCCCGGACAGGCTCCGTCCTACAAGGTCGGGCAGCGCATCTGGGAGCAGCTCCGTACGGACTGGGTCGCTGCGAACGGGAACGACCTCAAGGAGTTCCACCGTCGAGCACTCGGCGTCGGCAGTGTCGGCCTCGGCACTCTGCGCCAAGCGCTGCTCGGCTAGCGCCTACGCCGGGCGTTCGCAGTCAAGCGGCTACGCCGCAGGCGGCTCTCTTAAGCGACGCGAGACTGGCCGCAAGCGGCACTGGTCACGCCGGGGTGGGGACGGTCTTGCCGCCGTCAGACTCGTCGTCACCGCCAGGGATGCGCAACGAACGCTCGAGCACCAATGCGGCGATGAGCATGAGGAGCCCGGCGATAGCGGCTGCGCCCGCACGGATGACGCGATCCTCACCCAGCGGGGAGTCGAAGGAGCCGAGATAGGCGATCGCGTAACCGCCGTAGGCGCCCGCGAACAGGGCCGCGACAGCGGAGCTCGCCTTGGCCAGCGCCAGCATCGTCACACCATGGTCTGACGTCATGCGTTGGTTCTTCTTGTGCAGGCTCTGCCACGTGTTCCATGCCAGTCCGCCGAGAACAACCGCCCCCACCAGGAACGTGGCCGCAGGACCCCAGCTCACGACCGGGACGCTGCGATCAGCCCGAATGATGAGCTCGGGGATCAAGCGACCGGCAACGAGACCGATGCCGATGAGCGACGCGATCGCGAGCGCGGACGTACGCCTGGACTTGTTCATGCGCTTGGCCTAACGGCTCACAAGATGATCTCGAGATCCTCGCGCTTGGTGACTCCTGTGGTGTCGACACCGCTGATCAGGTCAGCCACGAAGCCCTTGCCCGGGATCTCACCCTCTGGGTCGATCTCCAGCCACGGCACGAGGACGAAACCGCGCTCGTGCGCGCGTGGGTGAGGAAGGATCAGCTGTTCGTCATCGGCGATTCGATCGCCAACGATGATCAGGTCGACATCGAGCGTGCGCGGCGCGCCCGGCTCCGAACGCTCACGGCCGAAGGCATCTTCGATCGCGAGAGCGCGATCGAGCAGCGTGTGGACCGTCAGGGTGGTGTCGATCAGGACGACAGCGTTGAGGAACTTGTCGGACCCGTCGGGCGCGCCGATCGGCTCGGTCTCGTAGACGGAGGAAATGCCGACAACGGTGACCTCGGGGGTGTCCTCGAGGGCCGACACGCCACCCTGCAGCTTGCCGTGACGGTCGCCCAGGTTGGACCCGAACGCCAGCACGGCCTGACGGATGGGCCGCATACCGCCGGTCATCGTGTCAGCGTCCAAGACGTATGGGGTGGGCGATTCGGTCACTGTCTGCTCCGCTCGATCGTGACGGCAACGTCTGAGAACGTCACCGCGATGGGCGCTTCTGGTTTGTGCACCGTCACGCTAACCCATTGCACCGACTCATCGGAGAGGCACATGTCCGCGATGCGGAGCGCGACTGTCTCGATGAGATCGACCGGGTCATTGACGATGGCGTCGTGCACACCCTGGGCCAGGACGCCGTAGTCGACCGATTTGGTCAGATCGTTGTCGCGGGCGGCCGGGCCAAGGTCGAGACCGAGGCTCACGTCGACACTGAAAAGCTGCCCGTTTTCGCGCTCGAAGTCGAACAGACCGTGATGTCCGTGGGCGCTGACGCCCCGCAGGTCGATGCGGTCGAGCCCTTCGGGAATCGTCATCAGCCCTCCGAATCCAGGTTGCCGAGTTCAGCGACCGGCGACGCGTGACGAGACCAGAACTTCCACCCGGCTCCGTCACGTACCAAGATACTGGTGCACACCGCCTTGGCCCCCGTGAACGTCTCGCCCTGCTCTCCGGTCTCCGCTCCACCAGACAGGATGTTCTCGGTGCACGTGATCACCACGACGGACGGGTCGTCATCGTCTGACGGCAGCGAGGTCACCTCTAGGTCCGTCAGGAAGAACTGGATGTAGCCGACGTTGGCCATCAGCACGGTCCACGACCGCAGGACAGCTGGCGTGCCGCGCAACGGGACCGCTCCAGGATGTACGCAGGACGTCTGGGGATCATCGGCCCACAGCGATGCCATCAAGTCGACATCACCGGTTTCGACGGCGTCATAGAACGCCCTGTGCGTCGCGAGAGCCGCCTCGGTCAAGAACGCTCCCGATGGGTGCGTGCCACAACGCGTACGGCATCGGCAGACGCGGCTGGCTCATGCACTCGTACGCCCCACACACCTGCGTCCGCGCACATCGTCGTGATCGCCGTCGTGGCATCTTCGCGCTGGTCAGTGGGCCGAAGCTCGCCGGCATCGGCAAGGAGCTCGCCCAGGAACCGCTTCCGACTCGCGGCCACGAGCACGGGATAGCCCAGCGTCGTGAACGCATCGAGATGGGCTAGTACCGACCAGTTCTGGTCGCCCGTCTTGGAGAAGCCCAAGCCGGGGTCAATGATGATGTGGTTGCGGTCGACTCCTGCAGCCAGCGCCATCTCGACCTGTTCCATCAGCTCGCGAATGATGTCCTCGATCAGGTCGTCATACGTCGTGTGGTCCCTCTCCTGCATGACCGCTGAATGCTGGCGCCAGTGCATAAGCACCAGCGGGCAGTTCGCTGCTGCGGCGACACCCACCATGGTTGGATCCGCCCGCCCACCCGAGACATCGTTGAGAATCGCCGCACCAGCGCCGAGCGCCTGCTCGGCGACGGACGCGCGCATCGTGTCGACCGAGACCGTGATGCCTTCGGCGACGAGGCCTCGGATCACGGGGATGACACGACGCAGCTCTTCATCAGCCTCGATCCGGATCGCTCCGGGTCGCGTGGACTCCCCGCCGACGTCGACGAGATCGGCGCCCTGCTGGACGAGCTCGATTCCATGCCGGATCGCCGAGGCAGGGTCGAGCCACTTGCCGCCGTCGGAGAACGAATCGGGCGTCACGTTGATGACCCCCATGACGAGGCAGCGGTCTTCGGGCAGCCCGGGGACCATCGCTAGCGCGAGGTGATGAGGCCCATGGCCTCGGCTCGGGTTGCGGGATCGCGCAGCTGACCGCGTACGGCGCTCGTGATCGTCTTGGCGCCGCCCTTGCGTACGCCGCGCATCGTCATGCACAGGTGCTCGGCCTCGATCACGACAATGACGCCGCGGGGCTCGAGGTGCTCGACCAGCGCTTCGGCGATGTCAGTCGTCAGCCGTTCCTGCACCTGTGGACGACGCGAGAACACGTCGACGACGCGGGCGAGCTTGGAGAGGCCGGTGACCTTGCCACCCTCAGACGGGATGTAACCGACGTGGGCCACGCCGAAGAACGGCACCAGGTGGTGCTCGCACATCGACCACATCTCGATGTCCTTGACCAGCACGAGCTCGTCATGACCGACCTCGAAGACCGCGGTGAGCACTTCCTCGGGTGTCTGGTCGAGGCCGGCGAGCAGCTCGACGTACGACTTGGCGACTCGCGCAGGGGTGTCCCTGAGACCGTCGCGGTCGGGGTTCTCACCGACGGCGAACAGCAGCTCGCGAATAGCTGCCTCAGCGCGAGGCAGGTCGACCGTCACGCGGTCTCCGGAGCATCAGGTGCCGGCGCATCGGGCCCGGTGTCGGGACCGATCACCACGCCGACTCCAGAACCGACTCCATTGGCGCTGTGCCGTGGTGCACCCTCGACCGGCGGAACCTTGGACGGCACGCGGGTCTTGGAACCCGTCCACGGTGGACGGATGTTGCGGCGACGCAGCGGCTCGAAGATCTCGGCGACCTCGGCCTTGTCCAGCGTCTCCCGCTCCATGAGCTCCATGACCAGTGCGTCGAGGACGTCGCGGTTCTCGCTGAGGATGTCGAACGCCTCCTGGTGGGCGAACGTGATCAGCTGGTTGATCTCCTCGTCGACGATCGCAGCGACCGATTCGGAGTAGTTGCGGGCGTGGCCGATGTCGCGGCCCAGGAACGGCTGGCCTTGGTCCTCGCCGAGACGTACGGCGCCGAGACGTTCGGTCATGCCGTACTGCGTGACCATCGCGCGGGCCAGCGCGGTGGCCTTCTCGATGTCGTTGCCGGCACCGGTGGTGGGGTCGTGGAACACGAGCTCTTCGGCCGCTCGGCCGCCCATCATGTAGGCGAGCTTGTCGAGCAGCTCGGCACGGGTCTGCGAGTACTTGTCTTCGTCGGGCAGCACCATCGTGTAGCCCAGGGCGCGACCGCGCGGCAGGATCGTGATCTTGTGGACCGGATCGCTCTGCGGGAGCGCCGCAGCGACGAGTGCGTGGCCGCCCTCGTGATAGGCCGTGATGCGGCGTTCTTTCTCGTTCATCAGGCGGCTGCGCTTCTGGGGGCCGGAGATGACGCGGTCGATCGCCTCGTCGAGTGCGGCGTTGTCGATCGTCTTGTCGCCGTTGCGCGCTGTCAGCAGCGCGGCTTCGTTGAGCACATTGGCGAGATCGGCACCGCTGAAGCCGGGTGTACGACGGCCAACGCCCTCGAGGTCGACATCGGGTCCGATCGGCTTGCCTCGGGAGTGCACCTTGAGGATCTGGGTGCGGCCCTTGAGGTCCGGCGCCTCGACACCGATCTGACGGTCGAAGCGACCGGGACGCAGCAGCGCCGGGTCGAGGACATCGGGTCGGTTGGTCGCAGCGATCAGGATGACTCCACCGCGTACGTCGAAGCCGTCCATCTCGACGAGGAGCTGGTTGAGGGTCTGCTCGCGCTCGTCGTGACCGCCGCCCATACCGGTGCCACGGTGGCGACCGACGGCGTCGATCTCGTCGATGAACACGATCGCCGGGGCATTCTCCTTGGCCTGCTCGAACAGGTCACGAACACGGCTCGCACCGACACCGACGAACATCTCGACGAAGTCAGAACCGGAGATCGAGTAGAACGGAACGCCTGCTTCGCCGGCGACTGCGCGAGCGAGCAACGTCTTGCCGGTGCCGGGCTGGCCGTAGAGCAGCACACCCTTGGGGATCTTGGCGCCGACGGCCTGGAACTTGGCCGGGGCCTGGAGGAACTCCTTGATCTCGCCGAGCTCCTCGATCGCCTCGTCGCAACCGGCGACGTCAGCGAAGGTGGTCTTGGGGGTGTCCTTGTTCATCAGCTTCGCCTTGGACTTGGCGAACTGCATGACGCGACCGCCACCACCGGCGGCGTTGTTCATGATCCAGATGATGAAGAGAAAGAGCAGTACGAACGGGGCGATCGTGAACAAGAAGCTCACGATCGGGCTGTTCTTGGGGATCTCGACGTCGTAGCCGGGGAGCGTCTTGTCGGCTTTGGCCTTGTCGGCCACCTTGACCAGCTCATAGCCCTGGTCGCCAAGCCAGGTCGCGCGAACCTTCTTGTTGCCGTCCTTGAGCGTTGCGCGGATCTCCTGGTCTCCCTCGACGAACTTGAGGTCCTTGACCTTGCCGCCCTCGATGTAGCCCACCATCGTGGAGGTCTTGACCTCGTTGTGGCCGTCAGCGGAGTTGGAGAAGCCGAGCACCACGAAGACGAGCACGGTGATGGCGATGATCCAGGGCAAAGGGCCCTTGAAGAGGCGTTTCAGATTCATGACAGTGTGGAACGAGTCCACTTCTCCCTAGCAATTAGTGGGTATCTAGACGGTACACGCCGCCTGGTACACCCATTGAACGAAGCCGGAATCAGGGTTAGTTCCCCGATCGCCGCTGCACCCTCACGCGTACGGTCTCGTCGCCGCCGAGCGTCAGCGGCACAATCGCCTCGGCGTGCGGCGAACTGACCATGAACTCGATCTGATTGGCATCGTCCGGGCCCGTCCAGGAGACGACCTCGAACTCGCGCCCGAACTCGTTGAGGATGCGGTCACCAGCGCCGAGGTAGCTGGCTTCTCGCTCCTCGATCGCCTTGCGGCCGGGATCCACGTCACCCTCTAGGAATAGACGTGCGGCGACAAGGTGCCGATGCAGCGCAGGTTGCGGTACTTCTCGTCGTAGTCGAGCCCGTAGCCGACGACGAAGGCGTTGGGGATGTCGAAGCCGACGTAGGTCACGTCGACGTCCATCGTGACGGCCTCGGGCTTGCGCAGCAGGGTCGCGATCTCGACGGATGCCGGGCCTCGGGACTTGAGGTTGGTGATCAGCCACGACAGGGTCAGGCCGGTGTCGATGATGTCCTCGACGACCAGGACATGGCGGTCCTTGATGTCGGTGTCGAGGTCCTTGAGGATGCGTACGACACCGGACGACTTGGTGCCCGAGCCGTAGGAGGAGACCGCCATCCAGTCCATCTCGACATGACGGTTGAGGCTTCGCGCGAGGTCGGCCATCACCATGACGGCACCCTTGAGGACGCCGACCAACAGCAGGTCCTTGCCTTCGTAGTCGGCCTCGATCTGCGCGGCCATCTCCGCGAGGCGGTCGAGCACCTGCTTCTCGGTCAACAGCACCTGATCTGCTTCGATCTCTCCAGCAACATGCGTCTGATCCACGTGCTCAGCCTCCCACAGGCGTTGTCACGTACGCGAGGGAATCCCCCACTCGGACGCAGGCCACGCCACCGGGCAGCTCGATACGGAGCTGTCCGTGCCAATCCGTGACCAGCCGGTCGATCTCGGCGAGGTGTGCGGCCGAGAGTTCTGACGGATTTGCTCCGGCCTCCAACGCCGTACGACGCAGCACCCGAGATCGCAGGGCAGGCGCCAGGGACGCGAGTGAAGCGACATCCAGGGGGTCGTCGATCGCATCCGCGATGGCGTCGAGACAGGCCCCGTCGGCTCGGACCTGCTCTGCTGTACGCGCGATCGCCTCCGCGGCTCCCCCACCGAGCACGTCCTCGAGCACCGGCATCAGCTCGGAACGGATGCGTGCACGTCGATAGGTGGGATCGCTGTTGTGCGGATCAACCCACCACGTCAGATCTGTTGCGCGGCAGATCTGCTCGGTGTCGCTGCGCCTCAGCTTGAGGAACGGTCGGCGAAAAATACCGTTGACCGGAGACATGCCGGCAATCGATCGCGGGCCGGAGCCACGACCCAGGCCCAGCAGAACTGTCTCTGCCTGGTCGTCGAGGGTGTGTGCCAGCAGGACTGCGTCAGCGTCTTGCGCCTCGAGGACGGCGTATCGCGCTGAGCGAGCGGCTGCCTCTGGACCACCAGCACGTCCGACGTGCACCGATACGACCTCGGTGTCGATGCCGATGCCCGCGAGCTGCTTGGCCGCTTCGCGGGCGACCTCAGCCGATCCGTCCTGCAGCTGATGATCGACGATCACAGCCCGCAGGTCCCACGACTCGTGGCCGGCCACGAACGCTGTGACCTGGGCCAGTGCCAGCGAATCGGCGCCGCCCGACACCGCGACGACGACGCGACTGCCCGGTCCGAGATCTGCTAGCGCAGCGCGTACGAGATTGCGCCCCGTCGCGACTGCCGGATCGAGTGCGGCCATTGGTCAGCCGTGCACGCGGGCGACCCAGGACTGCGGGTCGAGGATCTCTGACTTGGTCGGGAGGTTGGCGGGCTTCTCCCAGACGGCGTTGAAGCCTTCCATCCCCACCCGGTCGATCACGGTGTTGACGAACGCTGCACCGTCTTTGTACTGGCGCATCTTGGCGTCGAGGCCGAGCAGACGACGCAGCAGCTTGTCGAGGCTGCCGGTGCCTTTGCGGCGCTGGTTGAACTTGCGCCGGATCTCGGCGACGCTCGGGATCACCTCAGGGCCGACACCATCCATGACGACATCGGCATGGCCTTCGAGCAGCGACATGATGCCGGTCAGCTGGTCGACGATCTCGCGCTGGCGCGGGTTCTGGAACAGCTCGTTGATCGACGACTCCGACTCGCCCCGAACGATCTTGACGACTTCGCTGAACGAGTCGCTGACCATCGACGCCAGCGCTCCGGAGTCAAGATCGGTCGCGTCGATGAACTCGTCGAGGAGCGATCGCATGTGATCGCGCATCCACTCAACGGCGGTGAACTGCACTCGATGGGTCTCCTCGTGGAGACATACCCAGAGGCGGAAGTCGTGCGGATCGACATTCAGCTGTTGTTCGGCGTGGACGATGTTGGGTGCGACGAGCAGCAGCCGACCACCCTCGCCGTTGGGACCGTTCCAGAACGGGTCGAACTGGCCCAGCACCTTGGTCGACATGAACGACATCAGCGCACCAACCTCGGCGCCGCCAATCTTGCTGCCGAAGGTCCGGCTCAGACCGGTCGGCATCTTGTCGGCCTCGACAAGCTTGTCCATGACGGGATTCATCAGCACGCGGAACGTGTCGAGGTTGGCCTCGATCCACCTCGTACGGTCGACCACCAGTACGGGAGCCGTCGCTGATGTCGCGTGAAGCTGGCTGAACTCGCGTACGGGACCTTCAGATCGTTCTGCACCCTCGCGGAGCTCGGCGACAGCCTCGGCCACCTCGGCGGCATCCATCTCGGGCCCGGGCTTGGTCAGCCTGGTCGCCGTCGACAGCGCGAGCTTCCAATCGATCATGACAACAACTTACGGCGTGGTGCCACACGAGCAGACGGCAATTGCAGCGGCCACCCGATCGAGCGCAGCCTGCGCTGACGCCAGGTCGACCTCCGGGGTGCCGTCCGACATGACGGCAAAGATCACCGGCAGCCCGTTGGCTTCGACGGCATATCCGGCGAGTGAATGCACGCCCGTGAGCGTGCCGGTCTTCGCGCGAACCAGCCCGTATGCGCGCTTCGACTTCGAGAACCGGTCAGTCAGGGTGCCGTCGAAGCCGCTGACTGGCAGAGCGCTGAGCAGCGTCGACGTCGAAAGGTCGGCGTTCGCGGCCAGGATCGTCTGAGCGAGTGTCGTCGGCGAGACCCGGTTGTCGCGAGACAACCCACTGCCATCGCGCAGCCGTAGTCCGGTGGTGTCGACGCCCGCGTTGGTGAGAACTTCAGTCACCGCGTCCGCGCCACCGTCGAAGGTCGCAGGCTCGTTGGCAGCGATGGCAATGTGCCGCAGCATCACCTCGGAGGCCTGGTTGTCACTCGTACGCACCAGGGCATCGACGATCTGGGCAACGGTTGCACTGCTCACTGACGCGACCGGGGTCGTGGCGGTCGATGCGCCCACTTGATCCGGCGTACCCGCCACCTCAATACCTCGGTCACCGAGGAGCTTGGCGAAGATCTTGGAGGCGCTGGCTGCCGGGTTGCGCGAACGTACGCCGTTCACCACACCTTGGTCAGCCCACAAGGCGCTGACCGGAGTCACGATGTTGCCGCTGACGTACGACGACTTCCATCCCGCGCTGGCCGACGGGCCGGTGAACAGGGAGTCGTCGAACCCGAGCGAGACCCGGTCGACACCCTGCCGCTTGAGCACCCTGGCCGTCCGAGTCGCAAGGGTCGTCAGGTCAGCGACAGATTCACGATCGGATGCTTTGGCCTTCTTGACGCGGAGGTATGGGTCGCCGCTTCCGACCAGCACGATCCGGTCGCCGGCCGCGACGACACGCGTGGTGAAGCGGGTCTCCGGACCGATCGCCGAGAGCGCCGCGAATCCCGTGAGCAGCTTCGTGGTCGAGGCCGGGATGAACGTCCCAGAACCATACGAGACGAGCACATCGCCGGTCGGACCCATCGCGACGAGTCCGACGTGATCGCCGAGGGCGTCGGACTCCAGCGCCCGACTGACAGCCGCCTCGACCTTCGCCGCGTCGAGCGACCCAGTCGGCGCAGGATCCGTGCGAGTGGTGCTCGGCGACGAGTTGTCGGTGAGTCCCTCCGGGGCAGTCACGTATGCCGGGCCGCAGTCGCCGTCGCAGATCAGGGAGTTGAGGTTGCCGCGCGACCAGAGCACGATCGACAGGACCAGCGCGAGCGCCAGGGCAACTACGGGAATGCCGATTGCACCGCGCGGCCTCACGACCCTGCGTACGCCCCGGTCTGCCACATGGGCCAGACTATAGAGACACCGTCGCGCCGCGCTCCTCGCGCCAGACGCCACCTTTCGACAGCCGGAGGCACCCGTGATTTTCGACGTCACCGTTGAGATCCCCAAG
>JAKFCR010000187.1:0-7072 GCA_036676545.1 Aeromicrobium sp.
GGGGCGACGGCTGAACAGCACGTTCAGCGGTGCCAGGAAGATGTGGAGGTGCTTGGAGTTGAGCACCTGGATCAGGAACACCAGCATGATGCCGATGTGGAGCAGCAGTCCGACGTGCTCGAGCACTTCGTTGGTGTCATGGCTGAAGCCGTCGAGCCAGCCACCCACGATGTGTGACGCGAACGCGCCCTTGCCGTACGGGAACTGACCCGTGTTGACGCCTGCACCGCGGAACATGAGCATCGAGGCGACGACCAGGACGATCATGCCGAGGACGATCCAGGCGCCACCGAGGTGCGAGTACGAGAAACGCGACTTGCGACCCAGGCGCGACGGGGCGTTCTTGATGCGGATGATCGCGAACGTGGCCAGGCCGACGAGCGCCATGACGGCGATGAAGTCCTGCAGGAAGCCGAGTGCGTCCCATCGGCCGACGAACGGGATGGCGAAGCCGGGCTTGAATAGCGAACCGTAGGCCTCGAGGTAGACCGTCGCGAGGATCAAGAACGCCCAGAAGACGAAGAAGTGAGCAGCGCCAGGGATGGACCACTTGAGGAGCTTCTTCTGGCCGAAGACCTCGACGATCTGCGTCTTGATGGACGAGCCGATGCGACTCGTCACACCCTCGACGCGGTCGGGGGCCGGCTGCCCGCTGGTGATCAGCTTGAAGAGGAAGAAGACTCGCTTGCCTGCGATCGGCAAGATGATCGCATTCATCAACAGTCCCAGCACCAGCACAACGGACATCAGACACTCCTACCTGCAGGGATTGCTCTTAAGTTCGACCTGAGACTACCCGTGATCGTTGTCAGCGGCAGTGTCATGGTCGTGTGACTTCCGTGATGTAGGCAAGCCTTCCTTCTTCGCCACTAGCCCGCACAGGTCAGTTATTGGCCTGTTTGGCGGGCTTGGCCGCCTCGGTGCGGACGGGGATGAGCGGGATCGCAATCAGCGGGAACAGCGCCACCAGGCCGAACGCCCACGCGTAGCCGTGGCCGGTGATGATCGCGCCGATCAAGGGTGGCACCGCGGCTGAAGCGAGGAACTGGCCGGTGTTCTGCGTACCCATGGCCCGGCCGGACCAGTAGGGACCGCCGATCTCGGCGACGGACGTGAATGCGAGGCCGTTGTCGGCGACGGTGATCACCGAGGCGATGACGATGAGCGTCACCGCGAGCGCCGTGCCCTCGAGCAGTCCGAGCGCCAGCATCGACGCGGCAGCTGCGATGGCGACCGTACGCATGGGACCGAGTCGGTTGCCGACGCGATCCGACCAAGCGCCGGCGGCGATACGGCTCGCTGCGCCGAGCAGCTGGGTCGCTCCGACGAGCAGGGTGGCCTCGAAGATCGACCAGCCACGATCGTCGATCAGCCACACCAGCGCGAACGTCCAGACCGTGACTTGAGGGATGACCAGCAACATCGACGCCGCGTGGATTCGCCACAGCCGCAGATCGCGCGTGTACGGGTTGACGAGGTGGCCGAGCCCTTCAGCCTCCGAGCGGGTGGGGCGCGGTGGATCGACGATCGCGGCGCCGGCGAGCAACCCGGCGAAGCAGCACAGCGCAGCGATCACGAGGAGGGTCGTACGCAGCCCCTCGGCATCGACGAGGTTGGGAATGATCAGGACGGCGATACCGACGCCGAGCGGAGATGCGGTCTGCCGGATGCCCATCGCGGTGCCACGGCGGTGCGGCGGGAACCAGCCGACGACGACGCGGCCGCTCGCCGAGTTGGTGCAGGCGCCACCCATTCCTCCGAGCAGCAGGAAGATGCCGATCCAGACGTACGAGGTGCTGAGCGCTGCGGCGGCCGAGGCTGCGGTGAGCAGCGCGAGGCCGATCGTCATCGAGGTCCGCTCACCGATGCGGTCGACGATCGCGCCCCAGGCGATCAGCGTGAGCGTCGTTCCGACCAGCGGCGCCGAGGCAATGAACCCGGCTTCGACGAGCGACAGTCCCTGGACGAGGTGAAGGTAGGGGATGAGGAATGGCGCCGCGTTGACGTACACCGTGGCGGCAATCTGCGCGATCATCCCGACCGCGAGCATCAGCCAGCGATTGGGCGTCGCGTCCTTCGACATGTCCACATCCTGATACGAATCGTCTCAACATGCAGACTACACGTCGGCGTCGCCGCCTTGAAAGCTCAGCGACCGGATGCTGGGATCAGAGGTACTTCTTCATGCCGACGTGGCTCGGTACATAGCCGAGGCGCTCATAGAACTCGTGCGCGCGCGTGCGTTCCTTGTTGGATGTCAGCTGTATTCGGGCGGCTCCGCGCTTGTGCGCCTCACCTTCGATCGACTCCATCAGCAGGGCGCCGATGCCTCGGCCGCGCATGTCCGGCGCAGTTCGCACGGCCTCGACCTGGCAGTAGAGCCCTCCGTCCGCAGCGAGCATCCGCATCCAGGTGACTTGGGCGGTGCACACGATCTGGCCGTCGACCTCACCCACCAAAAGGTCCTGGTTGGCGTCGGCGTCGATCTCGTCGAACGCCGCTCGCTGATTGGCAGTGACCTCGGCGGGCTCCTCGTAGTAGTGCATCGAGTCCTGCGCCTGCAGCTCTAGGATCTCGTCGAGGTCCTCGGGCAAGGCGCGGCGCACGAGCAGCGAGGTCATCGCGGCAGCGCACCCACTGATGCGAGAGCCTCCCTGAGGAGTGAACCGCGGCCGCCCTCCATCTCGTCGAGAAGCTCAGAGCTGGCTGCTTCCTCGGGCGTCAGCCAGGTCAGCTCGAGAGCGTCCTGCCGCGGATTGCACTCGCCGGTGACCGGCACGATGTATGCGAGCGAGACGGCGTGCTGACGCTCGTCATAGAGAGGTGTGACGCCGGGCAGCGGGAAGTATTCAGCCACCGAGAACGGCACAGTGCTCGCTGGGAGCTGGGGGAATGCAGTCGGACCGAGATCCTTGAGCAGGTTGCGGATCAGGGCCTCACGTACCGACTCTCCGTGCATGACGCGACCAGAGACCAGCGTGCGAGTCATGACGCCAGTCGTCGACGAGCCGCGCAACAGGATGCCAATGCTCTCGACCTGACCGAGCGCGTCGACGCGTACGGGAACGGCTTCGACGTACAGGATTGGCACCCTCGCCCGGGTCTCGTCGAGCGCGAACTCCGGGAGCCAACCCGGGTTGGGATCAGGTGTGCGAACTGACATGGGCCCATTCTGGCCCACGCCCTCTACTAGCTGCTGCCGGACGCGGCCGCCGACGTTGCTGCAACTATGCCGGCGGTGACGGCGGCCTGTGCAGCCTGGATCGCCTTGCGTACGCCCTCTGTGGCCCAGTCACCCTCGGCAAGAACCTTGGCTCGAGCCTTGGCGACCTTGCGGTCGGGCTTGTCGACGAAGACCTTGACCATGTCTGACGCTGCCAGCAACCCGATCAGGGGCCCGGTCTCGGCATCGATCGGCAGCTGGTGAAGGAGCGAGCTTCGGATGCGCGTGAGCAGGTCATTGCGGCGGGCAGTGTCGATGACGTCGTGCCGAGTCAGCGGAAAGAGGCCGAGCGCCTTCGCTGGGCGGGGCCGTACGGCGCCCTTGTCAGCGAGCGACTCGTACACGAGCTTGCGACCGTTCTTGCCGAGTCGGGTCACGGCAGTCTGCGGCTTCAGCCGGCCCTTGTTGCGGATGCGGGCGAAGGCCTGCTCGGTGAGATCGTCGTGAACGGGTGCGTGATTGGACACGACGACCCGGGCCTTGCGCCCTTCGCCGTCCACCGTCACCCGTCCAGCCGCCACCAGGTCCAGCAGGAACGCGCCACCGAACACGGGGTCGGCCTGCGGGGAGGCGATCAGGGGCTTCCCGCTCACCGGATCTGTCGCGATCAGCAAGAAGTCCTCAGCGATGCTCATGCCTGCCACGCTAACGCGGAGGGTGTCAGCCGGTCATGTCCTCCAGCGACTGCGCTGGAACGTCGAGCTCGCGCATCCGCATCTCGTACATCCGGTGATAGCGCCTGGCCTCGCCGTGGCGCCGGGCTTCGGCAAGCACCCAGATCAACGCTTCATACGTCGGCTCGTCGTGGGGGTCGTAGGAGATCAGTCGGGCGAACCAGGCGACGGAGCGTTGTGGATCGCTGGTCTTGGCGAGCGCGAACGCGAGCACTCGCACGACCTCGCTGCCTAGCGCCTCGACCTCGTCGCGGGCCTCGGCGGCCCAGTCCTCATAGAGGTCGTCCGCGAGGAAGTCGCCCGTATGCATCGCCGCCGCAGCTTCGAGCATCTCTATGGCACCAGGGTCCTTGGCCGCATGTGCTGAGACGGACTCAGCAGCCGCACTCCGGAACTCGACGACGTCGATCGACGTGTTGTCGATGTCGAGCCGGATGCTGGCGCGATCGGCGACGATGAAGTAGTTGGCGTCGTACTGCTTGTCGGGGTCGAGCACACGCTTGAGGTGTGACAGCGCGACCGAAAGCTTGCTGCCGGGATCGTCGTCATCAGGCCACAGCATGTCCGCGATCTCGTCGCGACGAATGCCGCTAGCGCCCCGGGCCGCGAGGATCTTGAGGATGTCGCGAGCCTTGCGGGACGGCCACTCCGACGTGGCCACGGGCTTGCCGGCCCGGTAGACGATGAACGTGCCCAGCGTGTGGATGCGTACGGGCATCTCGTCTTGGTCTGACCGCAACGCCTGAAGTGGGCCGGCGATTCCGTAGGCATCGTCCTGGACGCCGAGGGACCGGAGAGTGCTACGAGCCAGGCGTTCGCCAAATGGCGTGCCGAACAGATGAGCCTGGACAATCGCGTTGACCTGGGCGCGGATGGGGTTGCCGATCTCCTCCCAGATGGATGCCGCCTCATGCAGGCGGGCCTCCGGATTCCCGATGCCGCCGGCGAGCACGGACAGCTCGAGGGATTCGGCAAGTGCTGCCCGGGCATGGCGGCGTGAAGCTTCGGCGACTGCTTCGGCGGCATACGAGGTCGCTGCACCGGCATCTCCGTCGTGGAGCGCAATCCAGCCCGCCGTCGTGAGGGCCGGAACGCGACCGGTGCCGAGCGGGATCTCGAGGAGGCGCTTGGCGATCAGTCGGGCTTCTTCTGGCTCGGTAGGGACGCTGATGAGTGCCATGCCGACGAGTGCGGGAACCAGGGTCTGCGTGTCGTTCTCCTGCTCGGCAACCATCACAGCTTCGCGGTACGCCATGGTTGCCTGTGCGGTGTTGCCGCGTGCTCGCTGGATGTCGGCGAGCACCTGCCAGGCGGCGCCGATCATCGGTGAATCCAGGGAGTTCCAAATCGCGCGCGCCGCTTCGACCTCGACGAGTGCTTCATCGAGTCGACCCAGATTGAGCATCACATCGGCCAGGTTGTGCCGGATGAGTGCAATCGACGGCAGGTGCGCGACTTCCTCAGCCAGTCGCAATCCAAGTGCGAACTGTTCGAGTGACTCCTCGTAGAGAGATTCATCGAAGAGTTCTGATCCGAGATTGTTGTGCACTCTGGAGGCCATCAGATCGGCACCCGCAGCGGTCGCGTGCTCAAGGGCTCGTTCGTGGGCGCGGCGATCTTCGGTTGCGTCCCCGTGCATCGCGGCGAGCAGGGCGCGAGACTCCCAAGCCGCGGCGAGCGCACTGTCGTCTCCGCTGGCTTCAGCCGCCTCAAATGCTTCGGCGGTGAGCGTTTCGCAGGCCTCTTTGTCGCCGGCCCCCCAAGCGCTTGACGCCCAGGCCGCAAGGAACTGGGCGCGCTCGGCATCGTCCAGCTCGGTCCGATCGGCATTGGTAAGGAAGTGAAATGACCGTTCCCGATGCCCGAGATTGCGAAATCCGTACGCAGCGCGCCACGCCACATTGGCTGGATAGGTGCCGTCGTCGCGGCGGACGGCGTCGGCCAGTGCCTCCCACTGGCGGGCTGACAACTGCTCGACGGGCACTGTTCCGAGTGATGCGAATTCCACCAGGATGGAGTCGACATCTGCCCCGGACGCGACCAGCCCGAGCAACTCACCCACGGGTGGCTGTTCGGGCTGTGCCATCGCGACTCCTGAGCTTCCCCGCCCACCCCAAATTCTAGTGGGCGAGAGCCCCGTAGTCAGCGGATGTCGTACTGCGTCTTGCGTGCTTCCTTGGCGTTCTCGCCGACTCCGAGAGCGGCAATTCCGACGATTGCGGTGCAGAGCACCAGGAAGTACATCGAGGCGATCCAGTAGATGACGGTGCTGAAGGTGTCGGCCGGGTCGGACTTGACGACGGCGAAGACGACCAGGGCGGTGACGGCGAGGGCCAGGGTGGCGCCCGCTGCCTTGCGGATGACGTTTGTGCTGATGTGGAGGCTGGGAGTGTGAATGTTCTGGATGGTGGTCATTTCGGTTCTCCTTGGTGGGGGTGGTCGAGCTGGTGAGACCACCGTCGTAGACACCCCTTGAGAGAACCTTTCGATTGATTTGAGACTGGATTGCGAGGGAATTCCACGATTTCGCTCCTCGCGGCCCATGCGCCGATACGCTCGAAGTGGAGGGACAAGATGGAGGTCAGGAAATGGCTAGTCGTTTACCCGCAAAGTCCCTCAAGGTCACCGCACCCACCTTTGTCATGACGGGCGCGTCCATACCGGTCAAGGTTGGCGGCCTGAAGTGGCGCGAATCGTTCACGATCAGCGTTGACGGCGCCACCCTGGCGACCGGCACGGCGCCGCTGTTCTTCCCCGCCAAGGCAACGATCTCTCTCGGTGCCGCCGAGGGAGCCAAGACCATCGTGGCGACCGGCTCGACCGAGGACCGCACCGGCAGCTGCTCGGTGACGATTGCCAAGGACGGCGGCGCAGCAGGCCTCACCAAACGAATTTGAGCACTGCCCCGGCTGGGCTCGCGAGGCCCGGCCGGGGGTAGGCTCGTGGTTACACGACAGGGGAGCACCACGCAGAGGTGCTGAGAGTGCGGATCCGCCGCAGACCCTTGAACCTGCACCGGTTAGTACCGGCGAAGGGAGTCAAAAATGAGTTCTGCAACCACGTCCACAAGAGGTTTCGATGTGCGGTATCGCACGATCGACCTCGTCACCATCGCCACCCTGGGTGTCGCCTTCGGCGTCATCTTCTGGGGTTGGGGCAAGCTGTACGAGCCGCT
>JAKFCR010000188.1:0-2623 GCA_036676545.1 Aeromicrobium sp.
TCGGCGCCGGCAACGGTCTGCTCCGTCACGATCACCTTTGCTACGTCATCACGGCTCGGGATCTCGTACATCACCGGTTCGAGCACGGCCTCGATGATCGAACGGAGTCCACGAGCACCTGTGCCACGAGTCAGCGCTAGCTCGGCCATCGCATCGCAGGCATCGGTGCTGAACTCGAGCTCCACGCCGTCAATCTCGAACAGGCGGACGTACTGCTTGGTCAGCGCGTTGCGCGGAGTCGTGAGGATCGCGACGAGCGCGTCCTTGTCGAGGTTGTCGACAGCGGCGATGACCGGAAGACGGCCAATGAACTCGGGGATCAGGCCGAACTTCAGCAGGTCTTCGGGCAGCACCTTGGAGTAGAGCTTGGACGGCTCATCCTTGAGCTTGCCGATCTCGGCATTGCCAGGATTGAACCCGAGGCTCACCTTGCCGCCGCGCTGCTCGATGATCTGGTCGAGGCCGGCGAATGCACCGCCGACGATGAACAACACATTGGTCGTGTCGATCTGGATGAACTCCTGGTGCGGGTGCTTGCGCCCACCCTGCGGCGGCACTGAGGCTGTCGTGCCCTCAAGAATCTTGAGCAGGGCTTGCTGGACGCCCTCGCCCGAGACATCGCGGGTGATCGACGGGTTTTCGCTCTTGCGCGAGATCTTGTCGACCTCGTCGATGTAGATGATGCCCGTCTCGGCCTTCTTGACGTCGTAGTCAGCGGCCTGGATCAGCTTGAGCAGGATGTTCTCGACGTCTTCACCGACGTAGCCGGCCTCGGTCAAGGCGGTGGCATCAGCAATCGCGAAGGGCACGTTGAGCATGCGGGCAAGCGTCTGCGCGAGGTAGGTCTTGCCGCAACCGGTCGGACCGACGAGCAGGATGTTGGACTTGGCCAGCTCGACCTGGTCGTCCTTGCCGCGGCTGCTGGACGCCTGCGACTGCACCCGCTTGTAGTGGTTGTAGACCGCGACGGCGAGCGACTTCTTGGCGCCGTCCTGACCGATCACATAGCCATTGAGGAAGTCGTAGATCTCCTGAGGCTTGGGCAGCTCACCCAGGCTGAGCTCAGCACCTTCGGCGAGCTCTTCCTCGATGATCTCGTTGCAGAGGTCGATGCACTCGTCGCAGATGTAGACACCCGGACCTGCGATGAGTTTCTTGACCTGCTTTTGGCTCTTGCCACAGAAAGAGCACTTCAGCAGATCGGCGGTTTCACCAATGCGTGCCACGGGAAGAGTCCTCTCGATCGCTGCGTTCGGCCCGAGACGTCGAAGGCGTCAAATTCACCCTAGCCGCGATTGGGCGCGCCGTCTTGGTCATCCGCTCGCGTCCTGAACGTGTCTGATGTCAGACAGCCGGGACCTTGAGCGTGTTGAGCACCTCGTCGACGAGGCCGTACTCGACTGCCTGCTCCGCCGTCAGGATCTTGTCGCGGTCGACGTCCTTGCTGATCTCCTCGATCGGCTTGCCGGTCGCCTCGGACAGCATCTTCTCCATCAGCTCGCGCATACGGAATATCTCGTTGGCCTGGATCTCGAGGTCGGAGATCTGACCGCCGGTGCCCTCGGTGTAGGGCTGGTGGATCAGGATGCGGCTGTTGGGCAGCGCTAGGCGCTTTCCGGGCGTGCCTGCAGCGAGCAGGACTGCGGCAGCCGAAGCGGCCTGACCCAGGCACAGCGTCTGCACGTCGGGCTTGATGTAGCGGATCGTGTCGTAGATCGCCGTCAGCGCCGTGAACGAGCCACCGGGCGAGTTGATGTAGATGCTGATGTCGCGGTCGGGGTCCATGGCCTGCAACGACATGAGCTGCGCCATCACGGCGTTGGCGACGTCATCGCTGATCGGAGTGCCCAGCATGATGATGCGGTCTTCGAAGAGCTTGGTGTAGGGGTCGATGCGGCGGAAACCGTATGACGTGCGCTCTTCCCACTGGGGAATGTAGTAGCTCATGAAATATCCCCTGCGCTCGAGACGACGTGATCGATGAGTCCGTACCCCTTGGCCTCGTCCGGCGTGAACCACCGGTCGCGGTCGGAGTCGAGCTCGATCTGCTCGACGGTCTGGCCACTGTGCTGGGCCTGCAGCTCGTTGAGCTGCTTCTTGAGCAGGATGCTCTGCTGCGCCTGGATCTTGATGTCGGATGCCGAGCCACCGATTCCGCCGGACGGCTGGTGCATCATGATGCGCGCGTGCGGCAGGGCGTAGCGCTTGCCCGGGGTGCCTGCGTTGAGCAGGAACTGTCCCATCGAGGCAGCAAGACCCATGCCGAACGTGGCGACATCGTTGGAGATGAACTGCATCGTGTCGTAGATGGCCATGCCTGAGTCGACAGAGCCACCGGGCGAGTTGATGTAGAAGTAGATGTCTGCCTGCGGGTCCTCAGCATTGAGGAGGAGCATCTGTGCGCAGATCGCGTTGGAGTTGGTGTCCCGGACCTCAGCACCGAGGAACACAATGCGTTCCTTGAGCAGGCGCTGGTAGATGTGCCCGTCGAGATCGGAAGGTCCGGCCTCGCCGGCCATGGCCGTCGGATTGAAGTTCGGTGAGTTGGTCACGCCACAAACCTAGACGGCGCGCACTCGCAACACACGCGAAAACACGGCTGTTCGCTGACAGCGTGACGGCC
>JAKFCR010000189.1:0-2726 GCA_036676545.1 Aeromicrobium sp.
GGTCGAGCTCTGCTCTCAGCAGCACCTCGATCATGGGGGAACGACAGATGTTGGCGGTGCAGATGGCAAGGATCGCGAAACGCCGATGCCCCGTCAACGTAGTACCGGACGCACGTGCAGCCCAGCCTCCGGGTCGACGATGAGTTCCTGTCCAGCGGCAACACCATCGACGAGCAGCTCGGCGGCGGGGTCGACATTGCGCTTGACCAGCGCAAGCGCGATCGGGCCCAGCTCGTGGTGGCGCGCAGATGAGCCGATCGAGCCCACGCGTACGCCGTCCAGCGTCACATCTGAGCCGACGGGGGGCAGATGGTTGACCGAACCATCGAGGTGCAGACGTACCAACCGACGAGGCGGTCGACCCAGCGTGTGAACGCGCGCGACGGTCTCCTGACCGCGGTAGCAGCCCTTGTCGAGGTGCACAGCGATGTTGAGCAGACCTGCTTCGTTGGGGATCGTCAGCTCGTCGGTGTCCACGCCGATGCGAGGCAGTCCCGCTTCGATGCGCAGCGCTTCCCACGCCCAGAGTCCGACTGGGTCGCCGAGCTCTGCCGGCAGGGACGGCAGCTCGACCCGAGGCACGATCTTCCAGTCGAGCTTCGGAAGGCCGATCACTGCCCACTCACTCGTGGCGAGCGCCACCTCAACGCGCATCATGAAGCGCATCCTGTCGAGGAACGCCACGAGTGCTGCGCCTGCGCCCGGCTCGGTGTGCGCCCAGAACGTCTCGCCGTCGTCGACACCGGAGAATCCGTGCTCGATGCGTCCCTGCGGCGAAAGCAGCAGCACGTCAGTGTGCACGCCTGCCTGCAGACCTTCGAGGTACTGGGTGGTCAGTGAGTGGAGCCAGGTGAGGCGGTCGGGGCCACTGACGGTCACGACGTCGCGGTGCGAGAGATCGACGAAGGTGCCGCCCTCGATCAGGCGGCGTTGCTCTCCGGCGATCGACCCGTAGTGCGCGGCCACGAGGTTGTCGGGCGCGTTACCGCCGACTGCGCCGGGAAGCGTCAGGAGTGGGCTCGCGTCAGACACGCTGCAACCGTCCCCAGAGGTGCGACTGCATCTCTTGACCCTCGGCGGCCATGTCGTATGCGTACATCAGGTCGCCTTCGACGAGCCCATACATACGCTGACCCGCGGTGTAGTCCTTGGCCGTCGACGTACGCGCAACGACGTCAGTCGAGAGCGTCAGACGGGGGCCGTCGATCGTGCCGTACCAGATCTCGGCGAAGCCAGTGGCGTGCGCGAGGACGAGCTCCGCCTGACCCTCACCTGCGGGACGCAGGAATCCGGTCTCAAGGGCGCCGGGACGTACGCGCTCACCAGCCTCATCAGTGATCCAGGTGCGGCTGAAGTAGTGCAGAAAAGGCCTGGTGTCGTGGGCGAACACCACGTCCTGCTCGAACGAGAACGGCTTGATCGTGGGGTACTCGCCTTGTCCGTTGCCGTGCCACGGGCCGAGCAACCATGCCATCGGCATGAGGTCGGGGTGGAGGTCAGACGGAATCTCGAACGGCATGAGTTCGATTCTATCGGCCATCTGGGTGGGCACGTTTGGTCGGACTTGCTGCGACCCGGCAGAATGGTCGGGATACCCACTGGAACGGAGCATGATGGCTAGCAGACGAGAGCGTCGCTACGGCAACGCTGGCAAGCGTCGTGCTGGCGGCCAACCGTTTCGCCGACGGCATCGCAAGCTGTTGATTGCACTCTTCACGTTCTTGGTCGTCGTCCCCATCGTGGGCGGCGCTTCTTACGCATACATGCTCAACTCCAAACTCAACAATGTCGAGAAGCTGCCGACCTCCAAGGACACCAACCGCCCCGACCCCGACAAGGGCAAGGCGCTCAACATCTTGTTGCTGGGCTCCGACAAGGGCAAGAAGGTCGAGGGCCAGCCGTCGGGGACCTCAATCGGCGAGGACGCCAAGGCTGACGAGTGGCCAGCCGGCAAGTACCGCAGCGACACGTTGATGGTTGTGCACATCTCAGCCGACCGCAAGCAGGTCTCCCTGACCTCAATCCCCCGTGACACCTTCACGACGATCTACGACTCAGAGGGACGCCCCCAGCACCAGGGCAAGATCAACTCGGCGTTCTCCGAGTTCGGACCCCTCGGTGCAATTTCAACCGTCGAGCACCTGACCAACCTCCGTATGGAACACCTCGCGATCATCGACTGGGCCGGCTTCCGTGCACTGTCGACGGCAGTTGGCGGCGTACCGGTCACGATCCCGCGAGCGTTCTACGATCCCAAGCAGAAGATCCAGTGGGAAGCCGGGCCGCAGGTTCTCGAAGGCAAGCAAGCCCTCGCCTACGTTCGAACGCGTTACGGACTCCTCCGCGGCGACTTCGACCGCATCGCTCGCCAGCAGAACTTCCTGCGCGCTCTGATGAAGAAGATCCTCGACAAGGGGACGATGACCAACCCGGTCAAGCTCATCAACACCGTCAGCGCGCTCACCGAGAACCTCACGGTCGATGCCGACTGGTCGGCGGGAGACATGCGCGGACTCGCTCTGTCCCTACGTGGCACCCAGGCCGAGGACGTCACGTTCCTCACCGCCCCCATCGCTGGCACTGAGACGATTCCGATCTACGGAAGCATCGTGCGGCTCAATGAGCAGAAGGCGCTCCAGCTGTGGGACGCGCTTCGGAAGGACTCGGTCACGGCCTACCTCAAGGCCAACCCCGACGATGTCCTGCCGGCACCCGAAGAAGTCAGG
>JAKFCR010000190.1:0-3887 GCA_036676545.1 Aeromicrobium sp.
TGGTACTGGTCTCGACCGGTACAAGAACATCCGGGTCGAGCCCACCGAGGCTGCACGTCAGGCCGCTTACGCCGTCACCGGCTACGGCGACTACGACTACGGATTCGGCTCAGCTGACGCCGCACCCGTACAGCTCGATGACTTCGACTTCACGTCGTACGACAACTGAGTCAAGCGTTGAAGAACCCCCGGCCTTCTGGTCGGGGGTTCTTCGCTTCTCAGAGCCCGTTGCGCTCGAGGATCGTGTCGAGCTGCTTGCCGGTCTCCCGGGCGTGTGCAGGTATCTCGTAGTAGTGCCGATGAGTGTCGGAGAGCGGCCCCGGGTAGCCACCGGAGGGCCAGTTGCAGATCTCGTCGTCCTTGACGCAGAAGCTGATGGCCGCCGAACGGAGCCCTTCGGGCAACGGTGTGCCGACGCCGAGCTTGCCCGGTCCAGGAGTGGGGGAGTCCGCATACGAGAAGTGGGCGAAGTCGTCGTCGGGGTTCTCGCGGGGATCTGAGATCATCGCGACAAGTGCGATGCGTTCGATCTGGCTGGGTGCCAGTTCGATCGCGAAACCGTGGACGATCTGCGCTCCCTGGCTGAAGCCCACCATGCCAAATCTGCTGTCGGGGCAGCTCTCGGCGAGCCTGGTGAAGAGCCTGCGCATGTTGCCGACACCTGTGAAGACATTGTCGGCGTACGCGGCGACGCTGTCGGCTGGATAGGGGACGCCCTCCAGCCGAACCGTCGAGTCGGAGCGGTCGTGGAGCCGGTGTGCCATCGCCGTGACGGAGCGGCGGACCTCAGTCCCGGATCCGAAGTTCTTGGTCCACGACTGGGTGTATCCGCGTGCTCCCAGGACGATCAGGTCGGCGCACTTCGTGGTGGTCATCGCCGGCTGTTCTGCGGGCGGGGGGTCGGCGGCGGGGCTCGGGGAGTCGGCGGCGGGGTTCGGCGAACAGCTGGCCACTGCCAGGATCGCGAAGGCAGCTGCCGTGCGGCGGATACTCACGACTTGTCAGCCGCGGCCTTCTTCTCCGCCGCCTCGCGGAAGAGCCATCTGAGCCGGGGCTCGAAGATCGGGCGGAAGACGGTTGCCACCGGCTTGGTCATCAGCAGGTTGGCGAGGACGAAGGCGCCGATGATGCAGGCGATGACGGCATTGACGCCGAACTGGTCGATCCTGTCGAAGAGGTCGAACTCCACGTCAAGCAGAAGAATGACGTATCCGTGCAGCAGGTAGCAGTAGAACGTACGACCGCCGAACCGCGTCGTCCACGATCGGGCACGGGGGACCAGAGAGAGCGCGGCAAATGTGAGGACGAACCCGATCACGAGCAGCTCGGCCCGCTGCGTGATGCCTTCGAGCGGAGTCGCGCGCAGCGGACTCTCGTCATAGCGCTGCTTCCACAGCAGCCAGTCAGTCGTCCAGTTCCTGGAGTAGACGTAGCAGACGACCAGCGCGGCGCCGAGGATCAAAGCGGAAGCGATGCGGATTCCGCGGTCTGCCAGGCGGTTGAAGATCTCGCGGTTCATGTGCATGCCCACGACGTAGAACGGGAGGAATCCGAGCACCTTGGGCAAGGCGAGCACGTTGGGGACCTCGATCAGTCCAACTGCCAGGGAGATGATGATCGACGTGGTGATCGGATAGCGCAGTGCACGCCAGATCGGTGTCGTCAGGCGCCAGATGAACAGAGCTGCGAGGAACCAGGCGAGCCACTGCGGGGAGAGGAGCATCAGCGGATCGGGTTCGCCGACGTAGTGCCTCGTGATCAGCTGGAGCGAGGTCTCGACGATCAGGTATGGCACCACGAGCGTGCTCACGATTCGCCGCACCTGACGCGCATCGCCGACGTAGTTGCGCGCGGTGTAGCCCGAGATCAGCACGAAGAACGGCATGTGGAACGAGTAGATCCACACGTAGACGCCTCGCGCGGAGTCCATCTCGGTGAACTGCGTCAGCACATGGCCGATGACGACCAGCAGCATGACCCAGTAGCGAGCATTGTCGAGATAGGCCACCCGCTCCTTGGGTGCGGCAGTGGTCAACGGCAGAGGTTCTAGCGAAGTCATGTCGGCACCACACTGACAAGGTCGTACGTCGCGAAGGTGCCGACCTGACACCCATGCCTTCTGATGATCTCACTGCGTTCGTTCATTGTGATTGACTCTATAAGTCGCTGCCGAAGATCACCTGTTGGAGGAACGAGAGTGCCCGAACCGACGCGTACGCAGCGACTCGGCGCGTACGCCGTCGTCACGGATGGCGAACGCATCCTCCTGACTCGCATCTCGGACGTGGGATATCCCACCGGCTGGTGGGGGCTCCCGGGGGGCGGTGTGGATCACGGCGAGTCGCCGAATGTGGCCGTAAGGCGGGAGCTCTACGAGGAGACCGGGCTCAAGGCAACGTCAGCACAGCTGACGGATGTTCACGACATACACATCGTCGAGGTCGGCCGCGGCGACATGTACGAGGACTATCACGGCGTGCACCTGCTGTATGCCGTCGAGATCGAGCCCGGCACCGAGCCTCATGTGGTCGAGCTGGATGGCACGACCGACGAAGTCAGGTGGGTCGCGATCGTTGACGTCGGCTCAGCAATTCAGCCGGTCCTGCCGGTCGTCACGTTCGCGATCGAGAACCTCGGTCAGTTTACTTCTTCTTAGGGGCGGGATACGAGAACAGCATCGTGTAGCTGCCACGTGCCGAGAGCACATTGGTCGCTCGCACTGTTGCACCGTCTGCGGCAACTGCGGTGTAGGTGGTGCTGACCTCGTTGAGGTCCTCCGACACATCCTTGGTGAACTCACCCTTGACGCCGGCATCGATCACGAACTGTTGGGCGATCTGGTCGCCATCGGTGGCCCGGTCGGTGGTGAAGATGACGAAGCCGGGTTTGAAACCGCTGAGGATGATCGTTGCGGCCTGAGGAGCGACCCACTTGCGCAGCAGCGGGGTGTCACCAGGTGCGTCCTCGTCCATGCGCGGGAAGATCAGGCCCGAGGTGTCGCCGCCGGCCTTGATTTCAGGGACGTCCTTGAGCTCGTTGGACTCGCGAGTCAGCTGTCCCTTTCGCGGGTTGCCGACGTACTGGATCTTCAGCGTCATCACGGGCCGGGTCTGAGCCGATGGCGGCGAAGTGCGGGTCTTGACGTTGCCGGGGTCGACGGTCATCGTGACGCGAATGTCCCGCTCATCGGCGGTCAGACCGCGTACATCGAGCCGGCAACCGGTGATGCGGCGGTCGGCGGACGTGCAGTACTTGGAGAGGTCAGAGGTTGTCACCTGGGCGGCAGGCAGGGCTGCCGAGATCTGCGCGAGCATGCGGCGTACGACATCCGAGGGTTTGCCGTCGATCCGCATCAGCGAGATGGTCGTATCGGGCTTCGGCGGGTCCTCGATCGCCTTGAAGGTGTCATCGCTCGGAGGGGTGTCGATTGGTGGCGCCTCGGAGGGGAGCGGAGTGCCTTCACGCTCGGCCTGGGCTTGCTTTTCCTCGTCCTCCGCCTCGCGCTGGGCGAGAGCCGCATCGAGCTCAGGCTTGTAGGCAGCGATCAGCTCGGCGCTGCGGAACCGTGCCAGCGGGCCCAGCTGGGTCGCGCCCTCGGGCACCTTGAATCCGTAGGTGATCGGACTGTCAGGACCAGCCTCGTGCTCCTCGACATCTGCCGGCTGCGTGGTCTTGGTCGACGAGATAGGCGTCGTGGGCGTGTCAGAAGGGTCTGACTCGCAGCCCGTGAGCAGGACGAGAAGAGCGCACGTCGCTGCGGCAAGTGTTGCTGATCTGCTCATGGGACCCCTTCAGTCGCTCGCCCAGCCTAGGCCATGCCTACCAACCCCAGGCCGGCTCCCGCGGCCCCACATCCCGCCCGGCGGCGTTATCGTCGGTCGTCGGTC
>JAKFCR010000191.1:0-19934 GCA_036676545.1 Aeromicrobium sp.
CGATCAGCGAGTCCCTGTTCCATGAGCTCAAGCCGTACGGCGTCAAGGTCTCGGTGATCTGCCCGACCTTCTTCAAGACCAACCTCACCGAGTCGCTTCGTGGCAAGGACGAGCAGGCCAACAAGTCAGCAGCCAAGCTGATCGACAAGGCGAAGTTGTCCGCCGACACGATCGCGGCAAGAGTGATCAGGGGCATCGAGAAGGACCGGCACATCATCCTCACGGACCGAGACGGCAAGGTGGCCTATGCGGCCAAGCGATTTGCGCGCCCGCTCTACTACTCGATGATGAAGAAGGCTTCATTCCAGATGGCGAAGAAGGACTGACATGCGCAAGAACGTTCTGATCACCGGAGCAAGCTCCGGCCTCGGCGCCGGTATGGCACGCATCCTCGCTGCCAAGGGCCACCACCTCGCTCTGACAGCGCGGCGAGTGGACCGACTCGAAGCTCTCAAGGCTGAGCTGCTCGACGCCAATCCCACGATCGAGGTCGTGGTGCACGAGCTTGACGTCAATGATCACGACCAGGTCTTTGCGGTGTTCAAGAAGGCCATCGTCGAGCTCGGTGGACTTGACCGGGTCATCGTCAACGCCGGACTCGGCAAGGGTGGCCGCATCGGCACCGGCAAGTTCTACGCCAACAAGCAGACAGCCGAGACCAACTTCATCGCAGCGCTGGCGCAGTGCGAAGCGGCGATGGAGCACTTCTACGAGCGCAAGGCCGGCCACCTGGTCGTCATCTCGTCGATGTCGGCGATGCGCGGCATGCCGTCGGCCATGACGACCTACGCGGCGACCAAGTCCGCTGTCGCGATGCTCGCTGAAGGCATTCGCTCAGACCTGATCGGTCGCAAGGGCCACGACATCAAGGTCACCACGCTCTACCCCGGCTACATCGCCTCGGAGATGAACGAGGGCGTGCAGAAGGAAGCCCGGATGATGGTCGACACCGAGACGGGCTGCAAGGCGCTGGTCAAGAAGATCGAGGCCGAAGTCGTCGATGCCGCCGTACCCGGATGGCCGTGGGCCCCGATCGGCAAGGTCATGAAGCACGCGCCGCTGGGCGTCGTGCGCAAGATGGTCTGACGGGCTGGTCCGCGGACCGTCGTCGACTGCAGACGTACGCGTTCATCTCGGTGCTGATGTTCGGGAGCGCCGACGTGCTCGATCACCGGTTGCCCGAGAAAAAGTTGTAAGAAACCGTGCCGCTGGGTGCTCCTACCGGCATGAGCTTCCTTTTTTGCATCTACCTCGTCGGGTGCGCCATCCTCCTGACCGCCGGCATCGTCGAGCGCCGTCGGCACCGGCGCAACCTCGCGCTGATCCCGACCCGGGTCGTCGTCAACGGCATCCGCGGCAAGAGCTCGATCACCCGGCTCTGCGCCGGCGCTCTGCGTGGCGGCGGCCTGCTCACGGTGGCCAAGACCACCGGCACGGCCGCCCGGTTCATCACCCCGGACGGCGAGGAGCGGCCGGTCCCGCGGAAGTTCGGCCTGGCCAACATCGTCGAGCAGATCGGCATCGTCGCCGAAGCCGTCGCCTTCGCCCCCGACGCCCTGGTGATCGAGTGCATGGCAGTCACTCCAGACCTGCAGGAGGTCAACCAGCGCGAGATGATCCGCGCCAGCGTCTGCGTCATCTCCAACGTGCGCGAGGACCACCTCGCGGAGATGGGCCCCACCCTGGAGGACGTCGCCCGGTCGCTGTCCCGCTCGATGCCGTTCGGCGGCATCTGCGTGACCGCCGAGCAGGAGCTGGTGCACGTGCTGCGCGAGGAGGCCGCCCGCCGCGACTGCCGACTGGTCGAGGTGGACCCCGATTCGGTCACCGACGCCGAGGTCGACCGCTTCACGTCGATCACTTTCAAGGAGAACGTCGCGATCGCGCTCGCCGTGGCCGCCCTGTCCGGCATCGACCGCGAGGTCGCTCTGCGCGGAATGATCGCCGCCGCTCCCGACCCGGGGGTCGTCTCGGTCCGCCGCTACGCGCTGCCCGGCGACCGCCGAATCTCGTTCGCGAACATCTTCGCCGCCAACGACCCGGACTCCACCCTGATGAACCTCGAGCTCCTCCAGCGACGCCGGCTGCTCGGCGACCCGCTGAACCTGGTGATCAACTGCCGGGCCGATCGCGTCGAGCGCAACAGCCAGATGGGTGCCCTGACCGGCCGGATCGTGCCGGACCGCATCCTGCTGATCGGCGAGCAGACCCGCTCGGCGAAGGTCGCCGTCCCCGAGCATCTGGCCGACCGCGTGGTCGACCTCGGCGGGAAGCTGCCGTTCGCCGCCCTGCTCGAGCACCTGGTCACCGACCGCGCCGGTGCGGCCTCGCTGGTCGCCGTGGGCAACATCCACGGTCAGGGCGAGGTCCTCCTCGACGCGATGACGACCCTCCCGCTCGCCCTCGAGCCCCGTGAACCCGTTCTGTCCGACCCAACCCACCACGTCCTCAGGAGTGCCTGATGCTTACCGGAACCCTTGCCCCCGAGATCGCCACGATGGCTCTGGCCATCGGCCTGCTGTTCTCGCTGCTCTGCTATCTGCTCACCAACCTGTCGCCCGGCGGGATGATCACGCCCGGTTGGCTGGCGCTGAGTTTCTTGGAGGACCCGCGGAAGATCGTGATGATCATCGCGCTGACCGGCCTCACCTACCAGGTGACCAAGCTGGTGCAGGAGCACGTCATCCTCTACGGCAAGCGGCTGTTCGCCGCGGTGATGATGATCGGCATCACGGCGTCGGCGGGGACCTTCCTGCTGGCCGCCCTCGGGGACCCGATGGTCTACACCTCGCAGCAGACGGTCGGCTTCATCATCCCCGGCCTGATCTCCTACCAGCTGGTCCGCCAGCCCGTCCGGCCCACATTGATCAGCACCGGTGTCGCCGGCCTCGCCGCCTACGGCGTCCTGGTCAGCGGGGTCGTGCTCGGCTTCGTCGCGATTGCCTGAGGTGAGGGACATGACCAAGCGCCTCCTTCTCGTGCTCGGCGTCGCTCTCGGCCTCGTCGGGATCGTCCTCGGGCTGACCCATGGACCCGACGCCGCTACCGCGGTCCGTCCGGGTCCGGCGGAGTCCTTCGCCGTCGCCAAGACCGAGCTCAGCTACCAGCGGTTGAACGGCCCGGCACGCACCGTCGTTCGGTTCCGGCACAGCGGACAGGTCGTCGCCACCCTCACCGACGGTGCCCGCACCGTGGCGCTGCCCGGTCCGGCCCGGACCTTCGACGACCCGAGGTTCACCCAGGCGACCGTGAAATCGTCGACCTGGGTCCGGCTGTTGCCGAAGGCCTGGACCAAGGGCGCGGAGACGGAGGCCTGGTTCCGGCCCTGGCTGGCGAAGGCCTCGGCCGACAGCACCCCCGACGTCCTGGCGGTTGCCGCTGAGTACCTCGACGGCAAGCCTGCGGTGCGCGATGCCGATGGGATCAAGTTCTCCGGCGACGCCGCCTTCGGTCCGGGGGTCGACGGCGCTGCCACCCGCGAGGAGGCCTCCGACTTCTACGACTACCTCGGCGTCGACTGGACGTTCCCGAACGGTGTCGCCGATGCCGAGGACCGCCGTTACGGAGCCGTCGACTGCTCCGGCTTCGTGCGACTGGTCTACGGCTATCGGATGGGCCTGCCGCTGCTGAACGTCAACGCCAAGGGTCCGGGTCTGCCCCGCCGCGCATTCGCGCTGGCGCAGTTCGCAGCCGGGAACGTGGTCGTACCGAACACGCTCCGGCAGGCGACCGCCTACAGCAAGCTGCAGCCCGGCGACCTGGTGTTCTTCGACATCAACGGGAGCACCGAGATCGACCACACCGGGATCTACCTCGGCCGGGACGACGGCGGTCACCACCGCTTCATCTCCAGCCGAGGACGGGCGAACGGCCCGACGCTCGGTGACCTCGGTGGCACCTCGCTGCTGGACGACGGCGGCTACTACTCCCGGAGTTTCCGGACCGCGAAGAGGCTCTGAGCCTCAGAGCCCGGCGAGGTCCTTGGGGTCGGGGCTGAACTGCTTCAGCTTCCTGCGCCCGGAGATGAACACCCGGGTGGCGATGAACCCGACACCTGCGGCGTGGGTGGCCAGCACGAAACCGAGGACGATGCCTCCAATGATCAGGATCCACTCGGTCATACGAACATTTTAAAGCCCTCGTACGCTGCTCTGGTGGCGGATCTGGCAGACATCATCGAGGCGATCGACCGTCTCCGGCTGGCCTCGCCGCGCCTCGTGGTGGCGATCACCGGCTTCGGTGGTGCGGGAAAGTCGACCTTGAGCCGCACGCTGGTCGAGGCCGTCGCCGGCAGCGTTCGACTGCGCGGCGACGACTTCCTCAATCCGATGAGATCGCACCAGCGGTCACCCGACTGGGATGGAGTCGAGCGCAGCCGCATCCGGTCCGAGGTCATCGAGCCCTTTCGCCGAGGCGAGCCGGCGATCTATCGACCGTACGACTGGAACTTCGGAGCGCTCGGGCCCCAGACCACGCTGCCCGAGGCGACGGTCCTCATAGTTGACGCGATAGCGCTGCTTCACCCCGATCTCGAGGGCTGCTTCGACCTGACGGTCTGGGTCGATGTCGACCTCGAGAAAGCCGCCAAGCAGGGGATCGAGCGCGACCGTCGGGCGGGAAGCGATCATGACGCGCTGTGGGATGAGGTGTGGGTCCCCAACGATCGCGAGTTCGCCGAGACGTACGACCCGAAAGGCCAGGCAGACCTGCTGTACCGGGCGGGCTAGCCCTGGCGACCCTTGAAACGCGGGTTCTGCTTGTTGATCACGAACGTGCGACCGCGCCGGCGTACGACCTGGGCGCCGGGCTGGTTCTTGAGCGAGCGGAGTGAGTTGCGGACCTTCATGAGTGCTCCTTAGGAACGTAGAGACCGCGCTGGACAGCGCGGACGAGGCGACGCGGGACGCGGTGCTCGACCCCGTCGACCGTGATCGGGACGAGCTGAACCGGCTGGGCCTTCCAGCTGGATCTGCGATGGCGGGTGTTGCTTCGGGACATCTTGCGTTTGGGTACAGCCATGACTGCTCCTTCTGGTTAGGCGGCGAGACGGACGGGGCCGAGCCAGGGCTCGAAGCCGTCCTGGTCGGACTCCCAGATGACGCCCCGGGTGGCGAGCTCGTCATCGGTGAGCAGGCAGTGCTCAAACAACGCCAGGAGCGAGTCCTTGCCGTCGTCGATTCCCGTCACGACGAGACGGGTGTGTGTCTCGGTGGTGCCGTGGTTGCACGGTCCGACGCTGAGCTGTCCGCCCGCGCCGTCCCACTGGCAGATCGTGTCGGGACGGGTCGGCAGCCAGAAGCAGCCGCGCGAGCGGCGAGCATCCCCGGCAAGGCCTTCGAGGTTCTCCATCAGACGGTCCGGGTGAAACGGCCGGTCTGACCGCAGCTCGACTGCCCACACCTCACCGATCTCGATCTGGTCGAACTCGCCCGTGAACGTCGGGTCCACCCAGTCCTCGGCCTCATCGTGCAGCCGACGGCGGGCGATCAGCTCGACGACATCGATCGCCAGGTGATCGGTGAACATGGCGGCGCCTGGCCGAAGCATGGCGGACGTCAGGACCCGATCGGTCTCGTCGATCTCGTCAACGATCACGACGGCATCGGCGTACTCGATCATCGCGGCATGTGTCTCGGCGACACCTCGGCCGTCCTCGACAGACGTGTGCAGGTGGCGTTCGCGCAGCAAGTCGTCACCGAGGAGGTCCGCCCGAGCGGTCGGACCGTTGACGACGGCGAGAACCGCGGCAACATGCAGCACCGAGCCAATGGGGTGCTCAGTCGAGAGGATCCGGCATACCTGGGTTGCCTCGGCGGCGACCGGCAGGTGGGCGATGATCGATCCCCAGCGACCGTCGCGAGCCAACCGCTCGAGTGTGGGCATGACGTCCTCGCGCAATGCGCAGCCGACGCACGCGTGATCGAGGTCGATGTGCGTACGTTCGACGACTCCTGCGGCGTCGCTGACGATGCGGGTGAGTACCTGCTCGTCGACGTCGATCGTGTGCCGCACCGTCACCGCATTCGGGGTGTCCCACTGGAGGCCGATCATGGTGCTTGCCATGGCGTCTGCGTCGATCCCCGTGATGAGGACGAGCGGGGTACTCATGCGTTTCCGTAGCGACGGTTGAACTTCTCGACGCGCCCCTCGGTGTCGAGCACGCGCCCCTTGCCGGTCCAGAACGGGTGGCTCGCAGTCGAGATCTCGACATCGATGACGGGATAGGTCGTGCCGTCGATGTCGATGGTCGTGGAGCTCGTCAGGGTCGAGGCGGAGACGAAGGTGAGACCGCCCGACTTGTCTCGGAACGCGACGGGCGCGTAGTGCGGGTGTATGCCGTGCTTCATGAGTCTGGCTTTCGAGTAGGCTTAATGAGAATGATTGTCATTCTACATAAGGAGCCATGAATGTCTCGCGTGTGTCAGGTCACTGGGGCGGAAGTGGGGTTCGGGCACAACGTCTCGCACTCCCACCGACGGACCAATCGGAGGTTCGACGCCAATATCCAGCGCAAGCGCTACTGGGTTCCCAGCCTGGGCCGGAAGGTCACGCTGCGAGTCAGCGCGCGCGGAATCAAGACGATTGACGTCCGCGGCATCGATGCCGTCGTCGCGTCGATCCTGGCCCGGGGAGGGCGGGTCTGATGCGCAAAGGAAATGAGCTGCGTCCCATCATCAAGCTTCGCTCGACAGCCGGAACCGGCCACACGTACGTCACTCGCAAGAACCGGCGCAACGATCCTGAGCGGATGGTCCTTCGGAAGTTCGACCCGGTCGTACGCCACCACGTCGAGTTTCGGGAGGAGCGCTGATGGCGAAGCGCAGCAAGATCGTCGCGAACGATCGGCGTCGGAAGACGGTCGAGCGCCTCGCCGAGCGCCGATCGGCACTACGCGCCGCAAGCCGCGACATGACTCTCAGCCTCGAGGAGCGAATGGCCGCGAGCCGCGCGTTGTCCCGGCTGCCACGCGATTCGTCAGCCGTGCGGGTGCGCAATCGCGACCAGGTGGACGGACGGCCGCGTGGCTACCTCCGCAGGGCGGGGCTGTCGCGCATACGGTTCAGGGCAGCTGCTCACCGAGGTGAGCTCCCCGGCGTCACCAAGTCGAGCTGGTAGCTGTCAGGAGATCGAGAAGGGTTGAGCCGTTGACTCGAGGACACTCAGCCACAGGTCGCCCTCAGGCGAGACGTTGTGCGCTCCTTGGGTCACGAACGGGATCGGCACGTTGACGAAGCGGTGGCGCCGACGCCCGACGACGATGTCAGTTCGGCCTGCCATCGCAGCATGGACGGCAGTCTGGGCGAGGCGGGCGCAGTAGACCGAGTCGGACGCATCGGCCGGCACTGAGCGGATCGCGTAGCCGGGATTGAAGTAGCGCATCGTCAGAGGCTGGTCAGCGTTGGCGAAGTGCTTGGTGATCTGCTCGCGCAGGTAGCGCGCGATGTCACCCAGCACGGTGTTGCCGCTCGGGTCCATGCGATCGCTCGCCGGTATGAGCTGTTGTCCAGCTCCTTCGGCCAGAACGATCACGGCGCTGCCGCGTTCGGCAACGCGTCGTTCGAGCAGGGCGAGCAGCCCATTGTCGCCGTCCAGCGAGAAGTCGACCTCCGGGATCAGGACGAAGTCGGCGTCGTGGTTGGCGAGTGCGGCGTAGCAGGCGATGAAGCCGGCATGCCGGCCCATGACCTTGACGATGCCGATGCCTCCGACGGCCGCTTCGACCTCTACCCGCGCAGCCTTGATCGACTCCGCTGCCTTGGCGAAGGCCGTTGAGAAGCCGAAGCTCTGGCCGATATGGGGGATGTCGTTGTCGATCGTCTTGGGTACGCCGACGACCCCGATCTTGAGTCCACGTCGTTCGATCTCCACCACGATGTTGTGCGCACCGCGCATCGATCCATCGCCGCCGATCACCATGAGGATGTTGATGCCCTCTTCGACCAGCCGGTCGACGATGACGGCGGGATCCTGGGCGCCGCGCGACGTCCCGAGCACTGTGCCGCCGCGCTCGTTGATGCGCGCGACCGACTCGGGAGTCAGCTGCACGATGTCGTGGCCGAGCTCGGTGACGAAGCCGGCGTAGCCGTGCTGGAAGCCGACCACGTTGCGTACGCCGTAGTGCGTGTAGAGCTCGAGGACGATGGCGCGGATGACATCGTTGAGACCGGGGCACAGGCCGCCGCAGGTCACGACGCCCACCTTGGTGGTCGCCGGGTCGAAGAAGATCTTGTCGCGTGGGCCGCCCGACTCGAACGTCGGCAGGTCCTCGAGAGCGACTCCGCGGGACTCGATCAGCGCGAGAGTGTCGTCGTACAGGATCCGGTCGTGCTCACCGACGTAGTACTCGTTGGTCGTGCGACCACCGACATATAGCGCCAACGGCGAATCGACCGTGCACGGACCTAGTGAGCTGACTTGGAGATCGTCGAGGGTGACCACGGGTCAATCCTATATGAGGAAACCCTCATGTTTAGCAGCGGTTTCAGGGCTTGAAGATCAGGCAGGTCGAGGTCGCCGTGGCCAGCAGGCGACCTTCGGAGTCACGTATGTCGGCCTCGACGAATGCCGCGCGCGAACCCGGCTTGGTGACGCGGCCATGGGCGACGACCCGGCCGGTGTCGGAGGTGATGCCGCGCAGGAAGTTCACGTTGAGATCGAGTGAGGTGTAGGCGGTGCCGACCGGCAGCGTGGTCTGCACGGCGCAGCCGCACGCCGAGTCGAGCAGGGTCGCGAAGAAGCCACCGTGCACCGAGCCGATCGGGTTGTAGTGCGACTCATCTGGGGTTGCGGCCATGACTGCCTCGCCGGGGGAGACGCTGGCGATCTCGAGGTTGATGTGGCTCGCGATCGGTGGGGCCGGCAGCTTGCCGTCGATCATCGCCTGGAGGTAGTCCAGCCCGCTCATCGTCAGCGCGGCGGCTGCCTGGGGGTGCGGGTCGACCCAGGTGATCGTCTTGGACTTCTGCTCGAGATCGCTAGTCATTGCGGGTCCCTTTCGGTGCGGACCAAATGAGCGTAGCATCTGGGTTGGCAATTCAAACTCAGAGTGAGCGACATCTCAGGAGGACGCATGGCCTGGACTGACTACGACTCCTCGACCTGCTCGATCGCGCGAACCGCGGAGGTTCTCGGCGATCGCTGGACGGTGCTTGTCGTACGTGACCTGTTCAACGGCGTACGTCGCTTCGACGCTCTCCAGTCCCACCTCGGCATCGCCCGCGACGTCCTCGCGAAGCGCCTGAAGCTGCTCGTCGACGAAGGACTCGTCGAACGACGCGACTACAAGGCGGAGGGCGAACGGGCTCGCCAGGAGTATGTGCTGACCGAGGCCGGCCGAGATCTGCGTACGGTCCTGGTCGCCCTGATGGACTTTGGCGACAAGCATCGCGCTGGTGCCGACGGTCCACCTGTCGCGCTGCACCACCGCGAGTGCGGCGAGGCGATCCACGTCCACCTGACCTGCGATGCGGGCCACACGATAGACACCACCACCCGGGCCGAGCTCATACCGCTGCCCGGCGCCAGGCTGCTGGCTCAGGCGTAGCTGCCCTTCGCTCGCAGAGCTCGCTCCCGGTCGGCCGCGGGCGGCCTTCCTAGGAACCGAACCTCACGCGTACGAGTAGGCGTCTAGTGGGAAGCGGCCAGCTTCGCGGAAGGCGTTGATGGTTGACGTCGGTCGCAGGATCGCTGCTTCACCGTGCTGGTTGAAGTAGTAGCTGCGTGCCGTCGAGCAGCTGCCGAGCGCGAACACGGAGTCCTCGAGCCGCTCGGTCATCCGATCGAGGAACTCGGCGTTGGCCTCCGGAGTCACCTCGAAGGTCGAGGCGCGGCGCTTGCTGACCTCGCCGAACAGCCGCTTCATGTGCTTCATCTGCGACTCGATCGTCGTGAAGTAGGACAGGCCGCTGTACGAGTAGGGGCTCGCGAGGGTCAGGAAGTTCGGGAAGTGCGGAACGGCGACACCTTCGTACGCCTGGAATCGGTTGTCTCGCCACCACTTGCCGAGGTTGCGGCCGTCGCGACCGATGATCTCGATAGCCGGGAAGTTGACGTCCCAGAGGTTGAACCCGGTCGCGAGGATCAGGGTGTCGATCGTCGTCTTGTTGCCGTCGCTGGTGACGATGCCGTCCGGTTCGATCCGCTCGATTGACGTGGTCTCGAGATTGACGTTGTCGCGGGTGAACGCCTTGAAATAGTCGTTGGAGAACGTGGGGCGCTTGCAGCCGAAGTCGTAGTCGGGCGTGAGCTTCTTGCGGAGCTCCGGATCGTCGATCTGGCGAGCCATGTGGCGCTTGGCGACGCGTTCGGCGATCTTGTTGAACATCTTGAACCGCCGGTACTTGAGCACGGCCGCAACCATGAGGACCTCGAGCACACCGGAGCCGAAGCCGCGCACGATGCGCTGGGTTAGCGGCACTCTCGCGTACATCGACCGGACACGCTTGGGGATCTTGGCGTCTGACTTGGGAGTCACCCAGATCGCGGTGCGCTGGTAGACCGTCAGCTCGGCCAGGGTCGGCGCGATTTCGGGGATGAGCTGAACGGCAGTGGCGCCGGTGCCGATCACGGCGGCCTTCTTGCCCGCGAGGTCGTACGAGTCGTCCCACTTCGTGGTGTGGATGACCTTGCCCGCGAATGTCTCGATGCCGGGAATGTCGGGCATCTTCGGCTGGGACAAGAATCCGGTGGCCGTCAGCAGGTAGCGCGCGTGAAGACGTTCGCCACCGGCGACGTTGACGGTCCAGTGCTCGTTCTCGGCATCCCAGACTGCGCCTTCGACGACGGAGTTGAAGCGCATGTGCTTGCGGAGGTCGTACTTCTCAGCGACATGCGACGCGTAGTTCTTGAGCTCTTCGCCCGGCGCGTACAGGCGGGACCAGTTCGGGTTGGGCTCGAAGGAGTAGGAGTACGTCGACGAAGGGATGTCGACTGCAAGGCCCGGGTAGCGGTTGACGTGCCACGTGCCGCCGAGATCGTCTTCGCGCTCGAGGATGACCAGATCCTTGAAACCGAGACGGCCGAGCTGGATCGCTGCGCCCATTCCGCCGAAGCCGGCGCCGATGATGGCTGCGTCGTGCACGTTGGTGTCCGTCATGGGTCCTCCATTGACATACCGAGAGTATTTGAACTCAAGTAAAACAGCAGTCCGGCGATGTGACAACCCCGATGTCGCATTCAGGCGGGGATCTGTGGGGCATCATGACCTCATGACGCTCGAAATCATCGTCCGCGGATCCGCGGAGACCCGCCATCCCGCCGAGCGAGCCACCGTCTCGATGGCCGCCGCGATCGAGGGGCCGGACAAGTCGAAGGTGTTCGCCGACGCGGTCGCGCTGCAGGAGCCGCTGTCCAAGCAGCTGCGAGAGCTGGTCGACCTCGACGCCGTGGCGACCTGGTCGAGCGACCAGGTACGCGTCTTCAGCCACCGGCCCTGGGACCACGAGGGCAAGCGACTCGAGGTGGTCCACGTGGCGCGGGTGCAGGTCGTCGCCGAGTTCATCGACTTCGAGCGGCTCAGCGGCTTCCTCGACTTCTGGTCGGGCAAGGACGGGATCGAGGTCGGCTACATCTCGTGGGACGTGACGGTCAAGAACCGCCGTGCGTACGAGGCAGAGACGCGTAAGGCAGCTGTCGATGACGCAGTGGCAAAGGCTCAGGTCTATTCCAACGCCGTGCGTCGCGGCAAGGTCGTGGCCCTCCAGCTGTCCGATCCGGGGATGCTCGGCAACAACCCTCAGGACTTCGACTCAGGACCCGGGTCGGCCAAGGTGATGGCGATGGCCTCTGCCGACATGGGCGGCGGACCATCGCTCGCGCTCGCACCGGAGCAGATCGTCATCCACGTCGAGGTGGACGCGCGCTTCTCGGCTGAATAGCCCGCCCTAGGGCGTGTCTGGCAAATCCCCGCGACACCCGAACGCCGCCGCATCCTGTCTGACTGCGTTCTCGGTCCTCGCTAGACAACACTGGTATGGCTTCGGCCCTCGGCCTTGTCAGACAGGCGCGGACGCCGCCCGGGATCGCCACGCGGATTTGCCAGACACGCCCTAGTCGAACCAGATGATCTTGATCAGCGCCAGCGTGCCGATGAGCAGGATGATCGCCCGGAGCACGAGTGGTGGCAGACGGCGGCCGATACGAGAGCCGAGTAGGCCACCGATCAAGCTGCCTCCACCGATGAGGGCCACGATCTTCCAGTCGATCCGGTCCCACGCGAAGATCATGAACGCGACGGCCGCCACGGCGTTGACGAGGGTTCCGAGGACATTCTTGAGTCCGTTGAGTGCCTGGATGCCAGCGCTGAGCATGATGCCCATCAGGCCCATGAGCAGGATTCCCTGCGCTGCGCCGAAGTAGCCGCCATAGACGCCGAGGCCGAAGATGCCGACGAACAGCGCGGGCGACACGTGTTCGACGTCTGCCCCTCGTGCTTGCTTGCGGTGTGCGACCCGGCGTTGGATCGACGGGCCGACGATGACCATGACGAGGGCGAGCGCGATCAGCGCCGGAACGATTGCATCGAAGGAGCTGTCGGGAAGTGTGAGCAGCAGCGCTGCTCCGGTCGTCGCTCCCAGGATCGAGGCCGGCGCGAGACGTACGAGGGTTGCCTTGAGCTCGCGGGCCTCGTGGCGGTATCCGTACGTCCCGGAGATGCCGCCCGCAACCAGGCCGATGTTGTTGGAGACGTTAGCGGTCAGCGCGGGATAGCCGAACAGCAACAACGTGGGGAAGGTGATGAGGGTGCCGGAGCCGACGATCGTGTTGATCATGCCCGCCCAGATTCCAGCGGCAAAGATCACGACGCCCTCGAGCACCCCCTGAGCCTAGCGCCCCCCAACGGGCGCACCTGATTACGCCTCTGACCTGCACAAATACCTCAGGATGACTTGGTCATGACGCATACCGTAGGTATGCTCGAAGTATGTTCTGGACCCAGCTGCGCAGGCGGCTCATGATCTGGCGACGTCCCAGCAGCACGGTTCGCATGCTGCTGCCTGGCCGTGGCCCGATGCGCGTTGTCTACGACAAGGCCGTCGTCCACGAGAGCTACAGCTTCCGTGCTCGCGTGCTGCAGAGGGCTGCCCGGCTCGTGTTCAAGCCGCTGCTGAGCATCACGCCGCTCAACGACCGGTCACTCGCGACGATTCGGGCGATCGACCGGTTGTCGGCACGGCGACCTCGCTCGCCGTACGTCGAGTCGATCCGCTTCGAGCTTGGCGGCGTGCCTGTCGAGTCGATGGTGCACCGCTACGGCACGACCAGTGACATGACGATCCTCTATCTCCACGGCGGTGGATTCTTCTCCGGCAGCATCGAGACCCACCGCCGCATCTGCGAGCGACTCGCCCGCAAGACCGGTGCGACCGTCATCTCGGTCGACTACGTTCAGCTGCCCGAGGGCGCCATCGCCGACTCGGTGCAGGACGTCATCACGGCGTACGAAGCGCTGCTCGAGCAGAGCGTGCATCCGGACAAGATCGTCGTTGCCGGTGACTCGGCTGGTGGCTACCTGACGATGAAGGTCGCCGAGCTCGCCAACCGTCGAGGACTTCAGGCGCCGGCCGCACTCCTGTGCTTCTCACCGCTGTTGAGCATCGACCCCGATCGTGAGGACAAGGCGGTCGAACGCATCATCCGCCAGCGCGACGCCTACCTTCCTATTCGTCGCATTGCCCAGATCCGCGAGCGCTGGTTGCCCGAGGGCTCAGCCATCGAGGGCTACGCGTCGCCGCTCCATGCCGCTGCGTACATCACCTCGCCGACCTTCCTGGTCGCCGTCGAGGACGAGATCCTGCGTCCTGAGGTCGAGGCGATGGCCCTGCTGCTGTCCGATCGAGGCGTGGAAGTGGAGACGCATCTATGGCGCAAACAGGTGCACGCGTTCCCGGTGCTGGCCAAGGTGCTTCCCGAGAGCGAGATGGCGCTGCAGCTTGCGGCCGACTTCGCGAGCCGGGCAGTCGGCGAGCTCGATCGACCGCCGGTCGTTGACCCGGACACGCACGACGAGGTCATCGTCGGCGAGCTTGTCCCCGACGACGCCGCCTGAGCAATCAGTCGAGGGTGAGCTTGACCGTCGCCTTGAAGAGCTTGTCGTCGAACGTGCTCGACACGGCAAAAGCTGACAGCGGCTCGAGCTCCGTGAGGACATCTTCGACGTCCGGTGGCGGGTTGGATGCCAACAGCGCTTCGAGGATCGTGTCGATGTTGACGAAGAACGCCGGGAACGCACCCGGGTGAGCGACGGCCTCCTTGAAGTTCTCGACGTCGCCGAGCTTGCCGTCGCCGGAGAATGCCTCGGCTGCTTCTGCGTTGGTCGCGATCACGACTCCGTCATCAGTCGGTGTCGCAACGAGGGTGATGCCCGCCTCGGCGGCGAGATCGACCAGGCGCTTGGCCAGGTCGGCACCCTTGGTCGGATCGGTCGTCAGCTTGAGTCCGATGTCGAGCTGGGAGATGTCCTCGGGACCCGACAGCATCGGCAGTGTCTCGAGGTTGCGACCGCCGACAGCGAGCATGAGGCCGTCGCCGAGCAAGGTTTCGAGGTCTTCGGGCAGCTTGAGGCCGAACTCGTCCTCCAGTGTCTTCAGCTCTGCCTCGGCATCGAGTCCTTCGGCGGCGAAGCCGCTCATGAATCCGGAGTCGAACTGCTCCTTCGCCTGATCTCCGAATCCGGAGATGGCGAAGGCGAGTGCGGTGTCTCCCGGCAGATCTGCGAGGTTCGTCGCCTGGACGACGTCCGGCTTCTTGTCCAGGTGTGCGATCGAGGCCAGCTCGAGTGATGACGAGCCGGCGCGCAGTGTGATGGCTGCTGTCGAAGCACCGGCGAAGGCGTCCTCCACCTCGGCACCGAGCTCTTCCTTGAGGGCGTCGCTCTTGCTGATGCCCTCCAGGTCAGCCCATGCAGAGAAGACGCCCTGCTCGCCGAGCTCATCCACGTCCTTGGAGAACGTGGTGTTGTCGGCCAACGACTTCTTGCCGGCCGCATCGACGACCTTGGCCGCACCGTCCTTCTTGGGCGTCAATATCGCGTAGCCGTCGAGGAAGGCGATACCGCTGTTGGAGTCTGGGTCGTCGCAGTCTGCCAGCTCCAGGAGTGGTTTGCGTGCCTTGCCCTCGTCGCTGACCTGGACGGCGACGATCGGTGTCTCGAGGTCAGAGTCGTACGCGATGCCAATGCGGTGGCCGATCCACGGCTCGACGTCCTTGTCGTAGTCGAGGTCGCACTCGCCGACGAGGTCCTTCAGCAGCGGCTTGCGGATGTCCTGGTCGACGTCCTCGATGCCGAGCTCCTTGGCGAGCTCGGGGAACTTGCGGATCAGACGCAGGATCGCGATCTTCTGGCTGGCCGAGGGGTCGGCGTCGATACGCGCGTACGCGACGACCGTCGAGGGGAGAACATCGTGAGGCTGGGCGCCACCGCCCGAGAGCTTCTGCCAAGCAAACGCGCCCACACCGACGAGGCCGACGACCAGACCGAGTGCCGCGCCGATGATCAGGAACCGTTTGCGGCTCCTCTTCACGGGCTCGCTGACGGCGGGGAGCTCTTCAGTCATGGACGTCCTTCGCTGGGAGAAATCTGAGCGTATCCAATTCGTTGGCTGTCGGTCTGGGCATTTCTGGACTCACAAACAGTCAGGTTTGACTGTTTGTGGGATTGGCCGCATGCTGGACCGGTGAGCACGCAGGCGCAGTCGAGAACTCCCCAAGGGGAGCGCACTCGTACGATGCGACTGCGGCTGATGGAAGCCACCGTCGACTGTCTGGTGGAGCTCGGCTGGTCCGGTACGACGACCACCGTCGTGAGCAAGCGCGCCGGCGTCAGCCGCGGTGCCCAGCTGCATCACTTCCCGACCAAGCAGGATCTCGTGGTTGCTGCCGTCGGCCACCTCACCGAACGACGCCGCGACGACATGCGTCGAGCCGCGGCCGATCTTCCGGAAGCCGGCCGCACTCGCGCCGTGCTGGAGATCCTGTCTGCACAGTTCGTCTCGCCGGTGTTCTTCGCCGCGCTCGAGCTGTGGGTTGCGGCGCGTACGGACGCTGACCTGCGTGAGTCAGTGGCTCCTCTTGAGCGTCGAGTCGGACGCGAGACCCACGCATATGCGCTCGAGCTCCTCGGCGTGGACGAGTCGCGCGGACACAACCGCGAGGTCATCCAGGCCACCCTCGACCTGCTGCGTGGCCTCGGCCTCGCAGCGTCCCTGTCCGATGACGCAAAGCGACGCTCAGTCGTACTCGACTCATGGGCGATCATCCTCGACCAACAGCTGGAGCTCGCATGACGATCCTTGACCAGGTGCTCAGCGACCTTGCAGCCGAGAGCGCGCAGCTCGACGGCTGGGTGTCGGTGCTCGACACGGCCGGTTGGGAGACCGTGACCACGCCCGAGGGCTGGACCGTCACCCACCAGATCGGCCACCTGCACTGGACCGACGTTGCGTCGGTCACGGCGATCACGGACGAGCCTGCCTTCGCCGAAGGGCTCAAGGCAGCCGCTGCCAACCCCACCGGCTTCGTTGACGAAGCCGCCGAGGAGATGGCGCTCATCCCTCCGGCCGAGCTGCTCGCAACGTGGCGCGAAGGTCGCTCGGCGCTCCATGACGCGCTGCGCGCGGTGCCGGACGGCGAGAAGATCCCGTGGTTCGGTCCACCGATGAGCCCTGTCTCGATGGCCACCGCGCGCGTGATGGAGACGTGGGCGCACTCGCACGACGTTGCTGGGGCACTCGGCATCGAGGTGCCCAAGACGTCGCGGGCCAAGCACGTAGCGCACATCGGCGTACGCGCTCGCGGCTTCTCTTACATGATGCGCGGCGAGGAGATCCCCGAAGGCGACGTACGAGTCGAGCTCACCGGGCCTGATGGCGACCTCTGGACCTGGGGACCCGAGGACGCTGCCGAGCGGGTCACCGGCAACGGCTACGACTTCGCACTGCTCGTCACTCGCCGACGTCACCACGAGGATGTCGACGTACAGGCAGTCGGCGAGAACGCCGAGCACTGGCTGACGATCGCGCAGGCGTTCGCAGGCTTGCCGGGCAATGACCCACAACGATTGGCAGACCGATGAACACGATTCGCGTTGGCAACTGCTCCGGCTATTACGGTGACCGACTTTCCGCGATGCGCGAGATGCTCGAGGGCGGTGAGCTCGACTACCTCACCGGCGACTACCTCGCCGAGCTGACGATGCTGATCCTCGGCCGCGACCGGATGAAGGACGCCTCGCTCGGATACGCCAAGACGTTCGTCAAGCAGATGACCGACTCGATGGCGCTCGCCAAGGACCTTGGCGTCAAGATCGTCGCCAACGCCGGCGGACTCAACCCCGCCGGTCTCGCCGACGCACTGCGCTCGATTGCGGCCGAGCAGGGACTCACCGTCTCGATCGCCCATGTCGAAGGCGATGACCTGGTTGACCGTGCAGAGGAGCTCCACTTCGGTAGCGTGATGACGGCGAATGCCTATCTCGGCGCATTCGGCATTGCGTCGGCGCTGGAGGGAGGCGCCGACGTCGTGGTGACTGGCCGCGTCACGGATGCCTCCGTCGTGCTGGGACCGGCAATCGCAGAGTTCGGCTGGGGTCGCGAGGACTACGACGCACTGGCTGGCGCTGTCGTGGCAGGCCACGTCATCGAGTGCGGCACCCAGGCGACCGGCGGGAACTTCTCGGGCTTCGGCTCGATAGACACGTCACGCCCGCTGGGCTTCCCGATTGCCGAGATTTCCGAAGATGGATCGGTCGTCGTCACCAAGCACGAAGGCACCGGTGGAGCGGTCACGATCGACACCGTCACGGCGCAGCTGGTCTACGAGGTGGGCGGTCCGTCGTACCTCGGCCCCGATGTGAGCTCGCGCCTCGACACGATGACGCTGACTCAGCAAGGCCCCGATCGGGTCGCCATCACCGGCGTCACCGGCGAGGCTCCGCCCGAGATGACGAAGGTCTGTCTCAACACGATCGGCGGATTCCGCAACAGCGTCGAGTTCCTGCTGACGGGTCTCGACATCCCCGAGAAGGCCTCGCTCATCCAGACACAGATGAACCAGGCCCTGGCCGTCTCGCCTCCCGACTCGATCGAGTGGCAGCTCGACCGCACGGACGTGCCGGATCCCGCGACCGAGGCGGCGGGCACCTCGTTGCTCCGATGCCACGTGAAGAGCGCAGAGCCCGGACCTGTGGGTCGTGCATTCAGCGACGCGGCGATCCAGCTCGCACTGGCGTCATACCCAGGTTTCAGCGTCACCCGCCCACCTGCCGCCGGTACGCCGTTCGGCATCTATCGCGCGGCGTACGTACCGCAGGACAAGGTTCCGCACATCGTCGTTGACGACCGCGGCAACCGCACCGAGATCGTCTCGCCGTCCCGAGTCACGCCGATTCTCGACGCGTCACGGCAGCGTGAGCCCGTAAACGCTGAGCCCACCGCTGAGTGGCTCGGCGAGGTGGTCCGCGCTCCGCTCGGTCGTCTTGCGTACGCCCGCTCCGGCGACAAGGGCGGTGACGCCAATGTCGGCGTCTGGATTCCTGCCGATCATCCTGACGCGCAGGCCGCGTACGAGTGGCTGGTCGGGTTCCTCGACGAATCGACCGTGCGCGAGCTCCTGCCGGAGGCCGCGACCCTGAAGCTCGAGATCCATCCGCTGCCCAACCTGCGGGCGGTCAACATCGTGATCCACGGTCTGCTCGGGGAGGGTGTCGCATCGTCGACGCGCCTCGACCCGCAGGCCAAGGGTCTCGGTGAGTGGCTGCGCGCCCGCGACTGCGCGATCCCTTCGAGGCTCCTCCCCGACGCGCTCGTGGCTGGTGTGCTGTGAGCACGCTCTGGGACACGGCGGAGCGCACTGCGCTGCGTGAGATGGTCACCTCGTTCACCGAGAAGGAGCTCGTTCCGCACCTTCCTGCTTGGGAGGACGCTGGCGAGGTTCCGCGAGATGCGCACGCCAAGGCCGCATCGGCCGGGCTGCTTGGGGTTGCCTTCCCCTCCGAGGTCGGCGGTCAGGGCGGCGACCTGATCGACGGCTCGACCGTCACCGAGTCGCTCATCCAGGCGGGCGGCTCGTCCGGGCTCATCGCGGCGCTGTTCACCCACGGCATCGCGCTCCCGCACATCGTGGCGTCGGGCAATGCCGATCTGATCGATCGCTACGTACGTCCGACCCTGGCTGGCGAGATGATCGGATCGCTCGGTATCACCGAGCCTGGCGGCGGCTCCGATGTCGCCAACATTCGTACGAAGGCCGTACGCGACGGTGACGACTTCGTGGTCAATGGCGCCAAGACGTTCATCACCTCCGGCGTACGTGCCGATTTCGTGACGACCGCGGTTCGTACCGGCGGCGAGGGCTACGCGGGCATCAGCCTGCTGGTCATCGACAAGGGACTGCCCGGATTCACGGTCGCCCGGCCGCTGCGCAAGATGGGGTGGCACTGCTCCGACACAGCCGAGCTGAGCTTCGACAACGTACGCGTGCCCGCGAGCCAGATCGTCGGCGAGACCGACGGCGGATTCGTGCTGGTCATGCAGCAGTTCGTCAGCGAGCGTCTTGGCCTTGCAGTGCAGGGATATGCCACAGCGCAGCGCGCACTCGACCTTGCCGTCGCCTACGCCCGCGAGCGCGAGACGTTCGGCAAGCCGCTCATCACCCGACAGGTCATCCGCCACAAGCTCGTCGAGATGCATCGCCGTACGTCGGCCGCTCGGGCGCTGACCCGTCAGGCAGTCGAGCGCGCGGTCGATGGAGACAACACGGACCCGGCGATCATCCTCGACGCCGTGATGGCCAAGAACCAGGCCGTCGAAGCGTGCGAGTGGGTCGTCTCCGAAGCCGTGCAGATCTTCGGCGGCATGGGCTACATGCGCGAGTCCGAGATCGACCGGCACTACCGCGATGCCCGCATCCTCGGCATCGGCGGCGGCGCCACCGAAGTC
>JAKFCR010000192.1:0-3873 GCA_036676545.1 Aeromicrobium sp.
AGCGGTCGCGCCATGGCGTCGCCGGTCATGAAGATCAGCATCACGCCGTTCTCGTCGATGATTTCCCAAGTGCGCTGGGGGTCGAACTTCGGCTCGAGAATCGTCAGGTGACCGGCGAACAGGTGCATGAGCAGGCCTGCCTGAGCGCCGCCGTGCATGAGCGGGCTGAGCGGGAAGGTGACCATCCGGCCGTCCTGCGCCGCCTGCTTCGACTGGTCGAACTCCTCGAGCTTGTCGCCGGTGTAGAAGTCGATGCCGCCGCCGAGGGTCCGCCAGAAGTCCTCGTGACGCCACATGACGCCCTTCGGGAAGCCGGTGGTTCCGCCGGTGTAGATGATGTGCAGGTCATCCGCGCTGCGCTCGGCAAAGTCCCGCTCAGCGGACTGGTCAGCGATCGCGTCGGCGTACAGAACACCGTCGAAGGCGGAGATGTCTGACTGGTCGTCGGGCTCGATCACGTCGGGGATGACGACGACGGTCTGCAGCTTGGAGTGGTTGGGCTTGGTCTTGGCCACCAGCGGCGCATAGGTGCGCTCCACGATCAGCGCCACCACGTCGGCGTTGTCGAAGAGGTAGTTGAGCTCACCCTCGACGTACCGGTAGTTGACGTTGATGTTGACCGCACGGATCTTGACGATCGCGAGAACTGCGATGACATGCTCGATGCTGTTCTTGGCGTAGACCGCGACGTGCTCACCGGGCTTCACGCCACGGGACTGCAGGTAGTGCGCCAGCTTGTTGGACTCAGACTCCAGCTCCGCGTAGGTGACGGTCCGCTCGCCCACCTTGACGGCGGGGTTCTGGGGAGCTGCGTCGACGGCGTGCTCGAAAAGGTCAGCGATGTTCAGTGCCATGAGGGCAAGACTAGAACACGTTCTCGTTTTTGACTACGCTGCCTCTCATGTCTGAAACCGCGGAAGCCTCATCCCCCGACTGTCTCGTCGAGCAGGACGGTCACAAGCTCATCGTGACGATGAACCGACCCGAGCGCCGCAACGCGCTCTCGTCCCAGATGCTCAGAATCATGGAGGACGCCTGGGACCGGGTGAACTCAGACCCGGAGATCCGCGTCTGCATCCTGACCGGCGCTGGAGGCTACTTCTGTGCAGGCATGGACCTCAGCACGGCGAACGAGAAGCCGCCAGGCGACAGCTTCGAGTCGGGCGATTTCGACCCGACGATCCTCAAGGGTTTGCTCAAGGGGTTCCGCCTCACCAAGCCGCTGATCGCAGCCGTCGAGGGCCCGGCCATCGCCGGTGGCACCGAGATCCTGCAGGGCACCGACATCCGGGTCGCCGGCGAGTCCGCCAAGTTCGGTGTCGCCGAGGCCCGCTGGAGCCTCTACCCGCTGGGCGGCTCGGCCGTACGCCTGCCGCGCCAGATCCCGTACACCGTCGCCGCTGAGCTGCTGCTCACCGGCCGACCGATCCTCGCCCCCGAGGCGAAGGAGCTCGGTCTGATCGGTCACGTCGTACCGGACGGCACCGCTCTGGCCAAGGCGCACGAGCTCGCGGACATGATCGCCGCCAACGGACCGCTCGCGGTCCAGGCGATCCTCAAGACGATGCGCGACTCCGAGGGCAAGCACGAGGACGACTGCTGGGCCGACGACGCCAAAGTTGGCGCCGCGGTCTTCAAGTCAGCCGACGCCAAGGAAGGCCCGCGGGCTTTCCTCGAAAAGCGCCCCGCTCAGTTCACTGGCAAGTAGCTAGCCGATCTCCTGGGCCAGGGCGACGATGATTCCGGACGGGCCGCGGAGATAGCAAAGGCGGTACGAGTCCTCGTACTGCGCCACCTCGGGGCCGAGCAGCTCGGCACCGTGGGGGCGCAGGCGAGCGATCGTGTCGTCGAGATCTTCGACGGCGAACATCACTCGGTGCAGGCCCACCGTGTTCGGCGCGGGAGGGTCGGCTGGGATCACCGCTGGCGCGTTGTACTTCGTCAGCTCGAGGCGTCCGGGACCGTCTGGAATCCGCATCATCGCGATCTCGCTCTGGATGCCCTCCAGCCCAACGGCGACGTCAGCGAAGGCACCCGCGATCTCCATCCGACCCTCGAGCTCCATCCCGAGCTCGGTGAAGAAGGCGATCGCCGCGTCCAGGTCCTCCACGACGATGGCGACATTGTCCATTCGCTGAATGCCCATGTTTCGACCCTAACGAAATGAGCACTCCGGTCAACGGTCGGCGAGGACCGCCTGAGCTGCGTTGTAGCCGGGGATGAACGTGATGCCCGGACCGCCGTAGCAACCGGCGCTGCCGAGGTGGAGACCCGCGATGTTGTGGGGCTGATCGACGTATCCAGCCGGACCTGGACGGTACGGACCGAGCAGGTCGGGGTGGATCAGACCGTGGCAGTAGTCACCGCCGGGCGCTCCGAACATCGTGCCCATGTGCTTCGGCGTGAACGTCGTGTGCTTGAGGATCAGGCTCTCGAAGTTCGGTGCGAACGTCGTGATCCGGTCGATCACGGCCTGGCCCATCTCGGCCTTGAGCCGCGCATACTCCGACGGATCTTCCTCGACCGGGAACCAGAGCGCGAACGCCGAAGCCGCAGCTTTGCCCGGAGGAGCAAGGTCCGGGTCGGACGCCGACGGGATCTGGAAAGCCAGTGCCGGAGTCGCTGGGACGATGCCCCGCTTGCTGTCCTCGAACTGGCGCTGCAGCTCCTCCGGCGTGGCGAACAGCCCGATTGCGCTCTGCATCTTCGGGTCGTTGAGGAACTCGTACGGCGCCACGAACTCCGGCACCCCATCGAGTGCGAAGTGCATCTGTACGTAGCTGCCGCGGTGGTCGATTCCAGCCAGACGCGTGCTGAGACCGGCTTCGACGGCGCCGCCGGTGACCAGGGTGTTGAGAGTCAGGTCGGGAGCGACAGCGGAGACGACCGTCGCGGCCTCGATCCGTTCACCACCATCGAGCACGACTCCGGTGACGCGCGCGTCGGCGACGACGATCTCGGTGACCGACGCCTCGAGCCTGAGCTCGCCGCCGGCCTCGGCGTACTGATCGGCCAGGTGCTGGGTCAGCACGCCGATGCCGCCCTTCAGCTTCTTGGTCAGGATCGTGTTCTCGTCCGGCACCGCCATGCCGAATGCCAGGCCCGCGGCGCTCCCGGGACTCGACGGTCCGCGATAGGTCGAGTTCACCGCGAGGAATGCGAGCATGCCGCGGAGAGCTGCGTGCTTCTTCTTGTCGGGGAGGTAACGATCCAGGACGTCGGTCGCGCTGCCGAACAGCATCTCGGTGATGCTCGCTCGCTCGGCGTCAGTCGACGCGCAGGCGTACATCTCGTCGAGACTCTTGGGCAGCGTGCCGGCCTCGAATCGGCCCAGGGCGCGCGTCGGTGCGGCACTCCAGCCCATCATCTCGGCCATGCCGATCATGACCTCGATGCCGTGCTTCTCCTCCATGTGAACCGCGGCGTCGCCGAGATCGGTGTAGTAGATCAGCGGCTCGATGCCTTCTTCGATGATCGACACCGACATCACCTCGAGCTCTACCTGAGGGAGGGTGTCGAGACCGAGCTCCTTGCTCACGACCATCGAGGTCGGCAGCTGGACCGATCCGGCGATCTCGAACTTGTAGCCGTCGAAGAGTTCGACGGTTGACGCCATCCCGCCGGCATACCGCTTCGCCTCAAGGCAGACCGTACGCAAGCCGGCGCGTTGCAACAGCAGTGCGGCAGTCAGTCCGTTGTGGCCAGCTCCGATGATGACGGCGTCGTACGTCGTGTCGTTTGCCATGACGGCACCGTGGCACTCTCAGCACAGTTTCGTCAATAGTGACGAAACATCCCATCGTCACCCAAACCGCTCTCGAGCGCTGTCAGGGATGCGTGGCTGGCCTCGGCCAGGTCGGCGAGCGTTCGCCG
>JAKFCR010000193.1:0-4180 GCA_036676545.1 Aeromicrobium sp.
GCTTCGCGTGGCGAGTTCGCGTGCAGGGTCGAGATTGACCCGTCGTGGCCGGTGTTCATTGCCTGCAGCATGTCGAGCGCCTCGGCACCACGGCACTCACCGACCACGATGCGATCGGGACGCATGCGAAGTGCGTTTCGGACGAGGTCGCGAATCGTGATCTCGCCGACATCCTCGAGGTTGGGTGGCTGGGCTTCCAGCGTCACGACGTGCCGCTGTCGCAGCTTGAGCTCGATCGTGTCCTCGATCGTCACGATGCGTTGATTGGCTGGGATGAACGATGCGATCACGTTGAGCAACGTGGTCTTTCCGGTTCCCGTACCTCCCGAGACCACGACGTTGAGCCGGGCGTCGACACAAGCCTTCAGGAGATCGGCGACAGCGTGGGTCATCGTCCCCAATCCCACGAGGTCGTCCAACTCGTACGGAGTGTCGGAGAACTTTCGAATGTTCAGGGACGAACCATGGACGGCCAGCGGAGGGACGATCGCGTTGACGCGCCACCCGTCGTGGAGGCGAGCGTCGACCAGCGGAGAGGTTTCGTCAATCGTGCAGCCCACCTGAGCAACCAGTCTTTCGATGACCCTCCGCAGATGCTCCTCGGAGTCGAAGCGCACCCTCGTCATCGTCAGGCGGCCGCCGCGCTCGACATATATCTGCTCGTGGCCGTTGACCATGATCTCCGTGATCGTCGGGTCGTCGAGCATGCGTTGCAGCGGGCCAAGACTCAACTCGTCGTCCGCGATGTCGTGGATCAGTCGGGATCGCTCGTCAATGGGTGCGGCCGCGGTGGGTTCGGTCGCAATAGGGGGCGTCGGATGCGGATCGGGATCAGGAAGTGTTCGGCTCGGGACTGAGATCGGTACGCCGGTCGGGGCCGCCGGCTCCTGCGCCTCAGGCGGCTCGCTCGGTCGTAAGCCGTCGAGACGGTCGTTGAGCCTGCTCATGTTCTCTTCTCCGGACTCGTCTCTTCCTGCGCTTCCTGAACCTGCACTTCCTGACTCGACTCTCTCTCAGCCTGCTCCTTCTCCGCCCACACGCGCCTGCGCTTCCCATCCCTGCGCTTTCGGCGCCCGCCCTGCTCGTCCTGACTCGCCTCTCCCTGAGCCTGCTCCTCCACGCCAGTCAGGCGCCGGCCCTTCCGTTCCCGGCGCTTTCGGCGCCCACCCTGCTCGCCCTGACCCTGCTCTTCCTCGGCCGGCTCTTCCTCGGCCGGCTCTTCCTCGGCCGGCTCTTCCTCGGCCGGCTCTTCCTCGACCGGATGTTCCTCGGCCGGCCCTTCCTCGGCCGGCCCTTCCTCGATCGGATGTTCCTCGGCCGGATGTTCCTCGGCCGGATGTTCCTCGGCCGGCCCTTCCTCGGCCGGCCCTTCCTCGTCCGGCCCTTCCTCGTCCGGCCCTTCCTCGTCCGGCTCTTCCTCGTCCGGCTCTTCCTCGTCCGGCTCTTCCTCGACCGGCTCTTCCTCGACCGGCTCTTCCTCGACCGGCTCTTCCTCAGCCAGCTCTTCCTCAGCCAGCTCTTCCTCAGCCAGCTCTTCCTCGACCGGCTCTTCCTCGACCGGCTCTTCTTCGACCGGCTCTTCCTCAACCGGCTCGCCCTCGGCCAGCTCGCCCTTAGCGCTTGCGACCTGACCCGTCCCGCCTTCAGCCAGCCCGTAACGCGCCAGTTCTTCCCTGGTCCGCTCTTCCTGAGCCGGCCCCTCCTCGCCCCTCTCGCGCTTGCTCTTCCTCTCACGCCAGCTCATACGACCGGCGGTCTGCTCCGGCTCTGGGGTCTGCTCCGGCTCCGTGGTCTGCTCCGGCTCCAGGCCCTGCTCCGGCACCAGGGCCTGCTCCGGCTCCGTGGTCTGCTCCGGCTCCGTGGTCTGCTCCGGCTCTGGGGTCTGCTCTGCTGGGAGAGGCTCTCGTTGGCTTCTCCACAGCTTGCTTCGCAAGCGACCAGCGTCCGCATCGACCGGTGATTCCAGCCCCATCCGGCTGGCGAGGTTGAACAGACCCTGGCCCATCACACCCGACTTCTTCCGAAGCACGATCGGGATACCGATGTTCGCGGCGTGTGGACCATCCTCGACGCGAGGCAGCACCACGTCGATGGGAGACCCGATGACACCCTCGGCGACCTCGACCGTCAAACCTGAGATGCGGTCGCAGAAGTTGAGCACGATGTGGCGGGTGAAGGTCAGGTCCAGTGCCGCGAGGAGGTCCAGCTCCCTGCGCAGAGACTTGATGCTCGAAACACCCATGTTCGTCACAAGGACCACATCGGTGGCGAGCTCTAGCGCCGCAAGGGTGTGATCGACCAAGCCGCTCCCAGTGTCGACAATCACGACCGGGAACTCCGAAGCAAGCAAGTTGAGCACAGCAATTGCCTGCTCGTCGCTGATCCGGCCGCCGGCAACCGGCGACTCCACCCCGGCGAGGACAAGGAGGCCACTGGAATGAGGGGCGAGAAAGGACTTGAACAGCATGGTGTCGGAGAGTCCGACGCTCACGGCGTCGGAGATGGTGTGGTCCGGTCGGAGATCGAGCTGACTCGCCACGTCCCCGAACTGCAGGTCCAGGTCGACGAGGACCGTTTGCAGCGGGGCCTGCTTGGCCAGCAGGATCGCGAGATTTGTCGCCACCGTGCTCTTGCCCACGCCACCTTTGGGCGAGGCGACCACGATGATCCGCCCGCGAGTGACCTGAGCGTCCGGCGTCATGTCCAGGTCAGACGTCATTCGCCACCGCCCAGCTTGACCTCGTCCATGCGTACGAAAAACTTGGGCATGGGAGTGCTCCTCTTGGCGGTCGAAAGGGAGCCCAGTGAGTCCCCGAGCAACACGATAAGGGCTGCGAACGCAGCCCTACATCAAACTTCAGAAATGGCCCGTTGTGGCTATCTCTCAGTCACACGAGAAACCGTCCGCCATCTGCGGCGCAACCCGACTGGCGCGCTCAGCAAGAGAGTGCGTCAGAGTGATTTGCCCATTGCGAGGAAGGCCGGCGTCAGGATCACGATGAACAACACGGGCATGACACACGTGAGCATCGGGAAGAGCAGCTTCACCGGAACCTTCTGGGCCGCTTCGCGTGCTCGTTGACGACGCTTGTCTCGCATCTCCTCAGCCTGGATCCGCACTACCTGGGAAACGGGAACGCCGAACTCCTCGGCCTGCACGATGCTCTTGGTGAATCGTTTCAGGTCGTCGACGTCATTGCGGCTGGCGAGCGCGAGATAGGAGTCCCGTCGCGACATGCCGAGGTTCATGTCCTGCACGGTCCGAACGATCTCTTCACCCAGCGGACCGCGGTTGTTCTGGCCAACACGTGACAGCGCCGACTCAAAGCCCATGCCCGCCTCGATCGAGATCGTGATCTGATCGAGGATGTCGGGCAGGTCATACATCATCCGCTTCTGGCGCTCTGCTCCTCGACCGTTCACGATGAGGCCCGGCGCGAAGTACGCCACGACCAAGATTCCCGCGTACACGAGCCACCACAGCGGACTGTCCATCTTGGCGACGAACGGGAAGCCGAGCAGGCCGAATAGAATCGGCGCCACGATCTTCGCGACGATGATTATCGGCAGACTCTCGGTCGTCTTGCCGGCCAGGCCCAGATCGCGCTCAAGCTTGGCAATCGCTCCAGGAGTTACGAACGCGCGAAGGACGCCGAGCTCCGGGTGCTTGGCCGTCAGCTGACGCGACTTCTCCGACTGCGCTCCGTCTGACGGCTCAACCCGAAGCGACTGGATCCGCTTCTTCATGGTCCTGCGCGTCGAAGGCGCGAACTCGAGGAGAGGGACGAGCGAGGCGACTGCGAGTGCTAGGCAGACGCTTCCGATCAGCAACAACGCTCCGGAGCTCATGTCCTCACACCTTCACATTCACGATGACACGCATCCAGAAGCCGCCGACGACAAACAGCACCAGCGAAACGCCCAACACGACCAGCCCCGCGTTGCCGTCAAAGAGCGGCGCCATGTAGCCCGGGTTGACGAGGACCATGCCGAGCGCGACGAACACCGGCAGCGCCATCAGGACGATGGCCGACATCCGGCCCTCCGCCGACAAAGTCTTCACCTCGCGCAAGATCTGGTTACGCTCGCGAATTGTCTCGCCGACCTTGTCCAGCACCTCGTTGAGGTTGCCGCCGGTGTCCCTTTGGACCGCCACAGCCTCAGCCACCCAACGAAAGTC
>JAKFCR010000194.1:0-7262 GCA_036676545.1 Aeromicrobium sp.
CGGGTGGCGATGGTCGACGACAGTCGAGACAGCCCGCTGAAGCTCGACTGGACCTCGGGAGCCGCTTCGTCCACGACTTCGGCAAGCGTGTTGAGCGCTTTGGTGAGGTTTTCCTTGTCGGTCTGCTCGGTCTGCGTGGTCAGCTGACCGAGCGTGCTGACGATGTCGACGGTGACGTCGGTGCGCGAGATCGGGATCGTGGCGCCTGCGGGAAGCTGTCCGCTGCCTTCGGGCGTGATGTTGAGGAACTTCTCACCCAGCAGACTCTTGACCTCGACACTGGCACGCGTCGAGCGGCCCAGCTTGGCGTCCTTTACGTCGAAGTCGGCGATGACCTTCTCGGTGCCGATGTTCAGCTTGCTGACGCGACCGACGCGTACGCCGGCAACCTGCACCTCGGCACCGGTACGCAGACCGCTCGCATCGCTGAGCTCGGCGTGGAACGTCGTTCCCTTGAACCACGGGAGCTTCTGGATGTTGAACGAGGCAACCATCACGAGCAACAGCACCGCGATCGACACGGCGCCCAGTCGCAGGACCTGTGAATCACTTCTACGCGCCATCAGTTGCACCTCTCGGCCTGGCTGTAGATCGTGAGGTCGGAGATCTGCTGCCGTACGGCGTCAGGCAAAGCGTCCATGATGACGCTGGGGAGCACGATGCCGAAGTGGAACTCGCAGAGGTAGTAGTTGTACCAAGAGCCATAGACACCGATGCGCGTCTGCTTGACCAGCATGTCGGGCAGCTTGTTGAGGGTCTCTTCGAGGTAGGCCTTGTTCTCGGGCTTCGCCAGCAGGGTGAACAGGCGGCGCAGCTGGGCGACGTCTTCCTTGATCAGTGGCCGGGCTTGCGTCAGCAGGTCAGCGACCGTCTCGGTGACGTCCGCGATGTTGGTCAGCGACGAGCCGATGACCTTGCGATCCTTGGCGAGGTCGCCGAACCACGACTTCATGCTGACGATCAGCTCGTCCAGCTCCTGGTGGTGGTTATCGACCGTCTCCATCAGGGAGCTCAGGTTGGTGATCACGTCACCGATCAGCTGGTCACGGTCCGCAAGCGTGCTGGTCAGCGACGCAGTGTTGGAGAGCAGCTCCTGGATCGTGCCGCCCTCACCCTGGAGCACCTTGATGAGGTTGAGCGACAACTTGTTGACGTCCGCTGGGTTGAGCGCCTGGAACAACGGCTGGAATCCCTGGAACAGCTCGGTCAGGTTGAGTGCCGGGGTGGTCTTGTCGAGCGAGAGCGTCGACTGGGGAGGGAGGCGCGGCGACCCGGCCTTGCCTTCGGACAGCGACATGTAGCGATCGCCGATGAGGTTGAGGAACCGGATGCTCGCGCGGGAGTCCGTCGTGAGGGGCACGCCGTCCTTGACCTTGAAGGTCACCATCGCACGGTTGCGCTTGTAGATCTTGACGTCCTTGACCTTGCCCACGACGACGCCGGCAATACGTACGTCGTCACCCTTCGTGAGCTCAGAAGCGGTCGTGAACTCTGCTTTGTATTCCGTCTGCGAACCCAGACCGAAGCCGCCCATGATGGCGATCAGCAAGCCGGTGGTCATCAGGGACACCACCGTGAAGATCGTGAGCTTGACCGCCGCAATGCGGAAGGTCGTGTCGCGGCTGCTCACTTGATATCACCATCTGGGTTGTCCTTGTCAGAACCGTCCTTCAGAGGCTGGAACGGCGCCGGTTTGTCGTAGTCGGCCGGCAGGCCGAGGCACCACGGCCCATGGCCGACCTCGCCGAACTCCGCCGTGTCAGCCGCGGTGTAGGCGGTCCGCTGCGGGGCGCCGAGCTCGAGAGTCTGGTGAATGAGGTTGTTCTGGAAGACGTTGACGGTGTTTTCGCGTTGGAGAACGATGCCCTCGAGCAGGCAGGGCAGCTCGGGCGAATAGGTGTCGAGGAGCGCGAGCAGCGGCCTGCCCGACCGCACCTGGTCGATCAGCATCTGCTCGTTCTCCGACAGGGTGACTCGGGTGACGCGAGCGAGCCCGGTGATGCTGCCGAGTGCGCGGTTCAGCGAGTCGCTCTTGGCCGTGAGCGTCTTGGCCGTCACCGTCGCGTTGTCGAGCAAGCGGATCAGGTCCGGGGCAGCGAGGTCGTACGTCTTGGCCACGTCGGCGAGGAGCGAGAGGTCCGTCTTCAACGTCGGCAGCTTGACGTTGAGTCGCTTGAGGTAGGCGTTCAACGACTCGAACGTGTCGCCGAGCTGATCGCCCTTGCCCTCGAGTGCGTGGGCGAGCGCATAGAGCGTGGAGTTGATGTCTGCCGGCTTGATCGAGCGGAGCAGCGGGAACAGGTTGGCCATGATGCTCTGCAGCTCGACGTTCGTCGTCACCCTGCTGGCCGGGATGACCGTGCCGTCCTCCAGCTTGGCCGCGCCAGCGACCGTTCCGCCCTCAGGCGGCACCAGCTGGACATACTTTCGGCCGAACAGGGTCGTCGGCATGATCTCGACCGTGACGTCCTCTGAGATGTTGCGGGCAGCCTCGGGACGCAGGTGCAAGGTGATCTTGGCCTGCTTGCCGGTGCTCTCGATCTTCTGGATGTGGCCCACGAGAGCGCCGTGCATACGGACATCGCCGAACTTCGCGAGCTGGAGGCCCGTGCGCTCGGCCATCACCGTGACTTCGGTGGTCTTGGTGAACTGCTTGTTGTAGAGCGCGATGCACAGCCAGATCATCAGGGCAACCGTCAGCATGAACGCGACGCCAGCAACGGCGAGGCGTCGACGCTCCCCAGGGGTGTCGTGGATCAGGTTGGCCAGCATCAGATCACCCCGTGATCCGCACTGTGGTCGTCGAGCCCCAGATGGCGAAGCTCAGGAAGAAGTTGGCGACGATGACTGTCACGATCGACGAGCGGATCGCCTTGCCGACGGCCAGACCCACTCCCGCAGGTCCTCCCGATGCCGTGTAGCCGTGATAGCAGTGGATCAGGATGATCAGCACGGCGAGGACGATCAGCTTGCCGAAGGACCAGAGGATGTCGATCGGTGGCAGGAACTGTCTGAAGTAGTGGTCATAGGTGCCGACGGACTCTCCGTAGATCATCGTGGTGATCAGGCGTGGTGAGAGGTACGACGCCAGCAGCGCGACGGTGTAGAGCGGGATGACCGCGATGAAACCGGCGATCATCCGGGTGGTCACCAGGAACGGCAGCGACTGCACGCCCATGACCTCGAGCGCGTCGATCTCCTCGGAGATGCGCATCGAGCCGAGCCGCGCCGTGTAGCCGCAGCCGACGGTTGCTGCCAAGGCGATCGAGGACACCAGAGGTGCGACCTCGCGGGTGTTGAAGTAGGCAGAGATGAAGGCGGTGAACTTGGCGACGCCGATCTGGCTCAGCGAGGCATAGCCCTGAAGACCGACCTCAGTGCCGGCGAAGAAGGCCAAGAACGCGATGACGCCGACCGTGCCCGCGATGACCGAGAGTGCGCCGACGCCGAACACGACCTCGGCGAGGGTCTTCCAGACTTCCTTGCGGTAGTCGCGGAGCACCTTGGGGATGTAGCCGAGGCACTTGGCATAGAAGAGCAGCTGGTCGCCCATGCTCTCCAGGCGAGAGCGCTGCGACTTGGCGAAGGTTGAGCCGAGCTCGGTGAGAGTGCTCATCACAGGCCTGCCTGCGGGACGAACTGGAAGTAGAGCGCCGTGATGATCGAGTTGATCAGGAACAGCAGCATGAACGAGAGGATGACCGACTCGTTGACCGCTCGTCCCACACCCGCGGGACCGCCACCGGCGTTGAGACCCTTGTAGGCGCCGACGATCGCGGCCATGAAGCCGAAGATCGCCGCCTTGATCATGGCGACCCAGATGTCGGTCAGCGTGGCGAGCGAGGTGAACGAGGCGAGGAACGCACCCGCGGAGCCACCCTGCACGATCACGGTGAAGTAGTAGCCACCGGCGATACCGGCGACGATGACGATGCCGATCATGAGGACAGACACGATCAGGGTTGCGGCGGCACGGGGCACGACCAGCCGGTGGACCGGATCGATACCCAACGTCTCCATGGCATCGATCTCTTCGCGCATCTTGCGCGCACCCATGTCAGCGCAGATCGCGGATCCCGCGGCGCCCGCGATGATCAGCGCAGCAGCGATTGGGGCGGCTTCTCGTACGGTCGCGAGCACCGCTGTTGCTCCGGCGAACGACTCTGCGCCGAGCTGACCGGTGAGGTTGCCGACCTGGAGCGCGATGACCGCGCCGAACGGGATGGAGACGAGGATCGTCGGCATCATCGTGACGCTCGCAACGAACCACGCCTGCTCGACGAACTCACGGAACTGGAACCGGGTGGTGAACGTCAATTTGATGACGTCCCAGGCGAGAGCAAATACGTGGCCGGGTCCTCGAAGGACCATGGCGGGATTCATGCCCATGTGTCCTCCTGTAGCCATGCGGAACGGGAGAGACAGTTCTGACGACAGAGAAAAATTCTCATTCGCACTCCCAAGCGATGTCAGAACAGTAACGAGGCAGTGTGATCCGCGTTACGCCTTCGGCGTTTACCCTCAGGCGAATATCAGCATGGGTCACGAGTAGGTCACGCGTACTTTTTCGGTGATGGCGTCGCTCTGGCAGGCAAGACGAATGCCTTCGGCGAGGTCTTCCTCGTCGAGAACATCGTTGTTGCGCATCGACACGTCACCCTCGAGAAGACGTACGGCGCAGGCTGAGCACTCACCCTCGCGGCACGAGTAGGGCGCCTTCACACCCTTGCTCTCGAGGTGCTCAAGAAGTGTGGTCCCGGGCTTCCAGTCGTCGAAGTCGAACTCCTCGCCATCGAGGTCGACCTGCAGACGGGCCGGAGGGCCCGACGGAGCCGAGGCTGCATCGTCTTCGGCAGGCGCTTCAACGGTCTGGACATCGAACGGGTTGCCGCCCAGCGAGACGAACTTCTCTTGGTGACGACGTTCGCGCGGGAACTCGAGCTCCTTGAGAGCCGACGTTGCGGCCTTCATGAACGGTGCCGGGCCGCATACGAATGCCTCGCGATCGAGGTACTGCGAGGCGAACGCCTTCAGCTGCTCCTGCGTGGGCAAGCCTTGTACGGACTCGAGCCAGTGCACGACCTGCAGACGTTCGGGCTGTGCGGCCGACAGCTCGGCAAGCGAGGCGTGGAAGATGACCGACTTCTCATCACGATTGGCGTAGAACAGGACGATCTTGTTGACGCCTTCGGCAAGGGCCGCGCGGATGATCGACATGACTGGCGTGATGCCGCTGCCGCCCGCGAACAACAGCAGGTCGACGTCGAGGTCCTTCGGGGTGAAGATGCCGCTCGGTGGAAGCACGCGCAGCTTGTCACCCGCCTTGAGGTGCTCGCAGATCCAACCCGAGGCGTAGCCGTCGAGGGTCTTCTTGACCGTGATGGTCAGCGGGCCGTCATCGCCTGGCGTCGACGACAGGGAGTAGCTGCGGGCGACGAGCCCTGTCCGGTCGCTCGGAACAGCAACCGTCAGGAACTGGCCGGGTGCGTACTTGAACTCTTCGCGGTGCTCGCCGGGATCGAGGACGACAGATCGGGCATCGCCGGTCTCCTCGATGACCTCAAGGACCTCAAGCTCGTATGAAGGATCAGTCATGCCTCCGGCCCCCTGAAAAGGGCACGGTACGGGGCCTACGGCATGAACACTGCCTCATGGTTCGTTCGCTTCGCTCACTCATCGGCTGTACCGACCGAGACGGCGCCATCGCGTACGGCTTCCTCGATCGACTTGATCAGTCGCGGGCAGCCGGCATACACCGGTCGCCCACCCTCCTGCTGGTTCATCTTGGCGAAGGTCGTGCAGTCCGAGACGGCTTCCTGGGTCCACTGGATGGACGTGTGGTGCTCGCTGTTCTTGCGCACGAGCACGCGTGCCTTGCAGTCCATACATGGGATCTCCTGCAGGTTGCTCTGGGTGTAGAGCGCCCTGTCTTCAAACGTCTCGGCGAGCGAGGGGACGATATAGGCCATCAGGCATCAGCCTTCTCGGCCTCGCGGTCCTCGGCCTCCTTGCGTGCAAGATTCTCAGCAACCTCTGCCCGCCAGTTCTCGTTGGCCTTGGTCGTGTCGACCTCGAACTCGAAGCGCTCGACCATCTCGGGCTCGATGTCTGCCTTGTCGACGTAGAACTGCTCGTACCAACGGCGCAGCTGGTAGACCGGGCCGTCCTCTTCGCAGAGCAGCGGGTTCTGCACGGGGGCCTTGTTGAGCCAGATGGCGACATCCTGCTCGAAGCCGACCTTGAACGACTCGGCGTACTTGTCGCCGATGTACTTCGCGGTCGCCTCGTCGACGCCCTCGGGCTTCTCGACGCACAACCCGTACTGCAGGTTGAACGAGTTGGGACCCGTCGGGACGTGGCAGTTGATCAGGATGACCTTGGTCAGGAAGCCGTTGTAGTCGGTGTCGAGCCAGTTGATCATGTAGGACGGCCCGAAGTACGTGGCGACCGACTTGAGGACGAGGTCCTCGTCGCCATAGCCCTCGGCCTTCATGTCCGGGCGTCCGGTGGACTCCATGAACTGCGTGGCCTGATCGCCCTCGAACACGTTGCGGAAGTTCGTGGGGAACGCGAAGTGGATGTAGAAGAAGTGCGCCATGTCGACGACGTTGTCGATGATCTCGCGACAGTGCGCGTTCTCGACGGGGAGAATCTCCCAGGTCCAGTCGGAGTACTTGTCGGTGCCGACTCCGGGGAGCTCGGGCGGAAGCGCGTCCATGTCGGCTTCGCTGTGCTCAGGGTCGTGCCAGATCATCAGCTGGCCGTTGCGTACGACGGCTTCGTAGCGCTGCGTACGAGCGCGAAGCGGCACCCGCTTGGCATAAGGAATGGCCTTGCACTTGCCGTCGCCACCCCAGCGCCAGTCGTGGAAGGGGCAGGCGATCTCGTCACCCTTGACGGTGCCCTGAGTCAGGTCGCCGCCCATGTGGCGGCAGTAACCGTCGAGGACGTTGAGCTTGCCCTGGGAGTCGGCCCACACGACGAGCTTGCCGCCAAAGGCCTGGACCTCATGGGGCTTGCCGTCATTGAAGTCGCGCTCGAGGCCCAAGCAGTGCCAGCCGCGCGCGAATCGATCCGGGACAGAACCGGCGTCCAATGTGCGGGTCTCAGTCACGATTGCCTCCCCAACTCTCAAATCAAGGCGTGTGCACTGGTCCATGTAGACCAAAACGAGAACACGTTATAGTTTTACCACATGTACGTCGCTCTGACACCTGACCAGCTTCGCCTCCGTGACGAGGTCCAAGGCTACTTTTCTGAAC
>JAKFCR010000195.1:0-3263 GCA_036676545.1 Aeromicrobium sp.
CACGTGCAGATGCGACGCATGCCCAAGCCGATCATCGCGCAGGTGGCGGGCTGGGCCATCGGTGGAGGCCACGTGCTGCACCTCGTGTGCGATCTGACGATCGCGGCCGACAATGCCGTCTTCGGTCAGGTCGGTCCCAAGGTCGGCTCGTTCGACGGCGGCTACGGCGCCAGCGTCCTTTCGGACCTCGTCGGGCCCAAGAAGGCCAAGGAGATCTGGATGCTGTGCCGTCAGTACGACGCCCAGCAAGCCCTCGACATGGGCCTGGTCAACACCGTGGTGCCACTTGCCGAGCTCGAGGCCGAGACGATCCAGTGGTGCCGCGAGATGCTCGAGCTCTCCCCGTACGCGCTGCGGCTCAGCAAGGCGAGCTTCCACGCACACGAGGATGGATACGCCGGCATCCAGCAGCTGGCGCACGACACCAACCTGCTGTTCTACGGCAACGCGGAGGCGCAGGAGGGTCGTGAGGCCTACAAGGCCAAGCGCAAGCCGGACTTCAGCCAGTTCCCCAAGCGCGCCTAGATCGGCTCCGACAATCTGCACAATCGGCCCTTGCAGATTGAGATGTGTCATGTGGCCGTCAGCCGGGAACTACCCAGTGTGATGCATTCCGCTGATGAGCAACGCCTCGCCGACCTCTACGACCAATGGGCCGCGAAGGTGCATGCGTACGCGCTCCGCCATTGTGGAGTCGAGGGCGCCGATGACGTGGTGTCCGAGACCTTCATCGTGGCGTGGCGACGAATCGACGTCATTCCCGAAGACTCGCTGCCATGGCTGCTGGTGGTCGCGCGCAACACCATTGCCCACCGGAGGCGGTCGGCAGGAAGGCGCGCCCGCATAGATGACGCGCTTGCCACCCGATCACCGGATCAACAGCGCACCACCGAGGAGATCGCCACGTCTCGCCTGGAAACTATTCAGGCACTTCGACGCCTGAGCGCCAAGGAGCGCGAGGCAGTCCTGCTCATCGCATGGGACGGGCTCTCGATCTCGGCGGCTGCCGATGTGGCGGGATGTAGAGATCGTGCCTTCCGTGCTCGGCTCACACGAGCACGCGCCCATCTGCAGGCCGCGCTTGACCCAGCCCTTCTACCCGCCCCCCGCGTACAACCCGCACAGGAGCCCACATCATGACCGTCGATACCCGCCTCGAAGAACTTGCACCCGATCTTGCGTACTCCGCTGAACAGGTCGCTCGCATCCGCGCTCAGGTCCTCAGCCGCGCCGCTTCGGTCGAAGACGCCCAACGGCGCCAACCTCAGCAGTTGCACCGTCGCTGGATCGTCGGAGGTGTCGTGGCCGTCGCGGCTGCCTGCGCGTTGGTGATCGCGCCGACGCTGATTCCGAACGCCGAACCGTTCGCGGCGAACGCCCTGACACCGCTGGCCCAAGCGGCAGAGCGCACCGAAGTTCCACCCTTGTCCAACGGTCGAGTCCTGCACCGCACCACGGAGCACCGCATGACCGAGACTGCAACCGGGAAGGTCACCATCATGGAGTGGGATGAGTGGACCCTCGGTGACGGAACGTTCTACCGCCAGACCACAGTCGACGGAAAGGCTGAGCTGGTCGAGTACTGGGACATCATTGGGTCCGACGAGTTCACCCCAGGTGAAATCGCCGCCCTCCCAACGGACCCCGCTGGCCTACTCAAAGCGGTCAAGGATTCCCCCAAGGCCACCCCCTACCTCGTCGGTGATCGACCGGTGGAGCAGGACCTCATAGGGACGATCATCTACCGCGGCTACGCACCGACCAAAGTCTGGGCGGCGGCGATCGAGGCGTACGGCAGCTTCGACGACGTGCAGGTTCGTGTCGACGAATCGAAGGATCTCACCTACGTCACTGAGATCGTCAAGGGCGGGCCGCTCACGATGCAGTTCGACAGCACCACAGGGCAGTTGCTTGGCTACGACTCGACCAGTCCCCAGGACGGCGGGCGGACCGACACCATGAGGGTGAGCCTCTCCCGAGTTGAGGACGGCGTCCCCGCGCGAATCGTCGAGGGCGCGAAATCGGCGGGACGATAGCGAGCGAGGTGGGCGTTAGCCCCGGGAGATCTCGACCATCTCGTCGCGGGGGACGACCTTGATGCGGGTGCGCCCAACGGCTTCGCCGAGGGCGATCTCATGCTCTTCGAGCCTCTCGAAGCCATCCCACGTCGTGTACTCGAGGCCGCGGCCGTCGAGGTAGCGGTCAACCGCCTCACGCTCGGGCTGCTCGGGAGCGACGAGATTGTCGATGTCGGCGAGGAGCAGCTCGATCGTCTGCGCAGCGTCGGACTTCGTGTGACCGATCAGGCCGACGGGTCCGCGCTTGATCCAGCCCGTTACGTATGCGCCGGGCAGTGGCTCGCCGTCGATGTCGATGACGCGACCGCCGTCGTTCGGGACCGTCGCGGTGCCGTTGTCGAACGGCAGGCCGGCGAGGTTGTCGGAGCGGTAGCCGACTGCGCGATAGACCGCCTGGACGGGCCAGTCCTTGAACTCGCCGGTGCCGCGTACGTTGCCGGTGCCGTCGAGCTCAGTGATCTCGGTACGCAGGCCGACGACCTTGCCGTCATCACCCAGGATCTCGACGGGGTTCTGGCAGAAGTGGATGTGGATCCGGTGGGCAGCGCCGGTCGGCTCCTTGGCGAGGTAGTTCTGGAGCACGTCGACTACGAGCTTGACCGACTTCGAGGCGCGGATCGCGTCCATCGAGCCCTCGTCGAGCTCAAAGCCCTCAGGGTGGACGATGACGTCGACGTTGGGGGAGTGTGACAGCTCGCGCAGCTCCATCGGCGTGAACTTCACCTGGGCAGGGCCGCGACGCGCGAAGACGTGAACGTCCTTGGCCGCATTGGCCTTCAGTCCGCGGTAGACGTTGTCCGGGATCTCGGTGACGAGCTGCTCGTCGGCGGTCTTGGCGAGCATCCGCGCTACGTCGAGCCCCACGTTGCCCACGCCGAGCACGGCCACCGACTCAGCCGCGGGATCGAACGGCCAGTCCCGGGGTACGTCGGGATGCCCGTCGTACCAATAGACGAAGTCGGCCGCACCGAACGAACCCTTGAGTTCGATGCCGGGAATGTCGAGATCGCGGTCGGCGCGGGCGCCCGTGGCGAAGATGACTGCGTCATAGAACTGCTGCAAGTGGTCGAGCTTGAGGTCGGCGCCGTAGTTGACGTTGCCGAAGAAGCGGATGCCGTCGTGGGAGAGCACGCGCTTGAGCGCCTTGATGATCTCCTTGATGCGCGGGTGGTCCGGCGCAACGCC
>JAKFCR010000196.1:0-10540 GCA_036676545.1 Aeromicrobium sp.
GCCCTGCTCGCGCTCGGCGCGCAGGCCGTCGGTGAGCAGCGCCAGGTCGGGGCCCTCGTGACCACGAGCAGCGCTCGCCGTCGCAACAGCGCTCAGCTGGTCCTCGAAGATCGACTTGCCGTCAAACAGCAACCGGCCGATGAGGGTCGACTTGCCGTCGTCCACGCTTCCGGCCGTGGCGATACGCAGAAGCTGCGACATCAGAAGTAGCCCTCTTTCTTTCGGTCTTCCATGCCAGCTTCAGAAATTCGGTCATCTGCTCGGGTGGCGCCACGCTCCGTGACACGTACGGCAGCGACTTCGTCGACGACTTGCTCGCGCGTCACCGCGTCCGACTCGACGCAGCCGGTGCAGGTTGCGTCACCCACGGTGCGGAATCGGACCATCGCTTCGAACGGCACTTCGCCGTTCTCTGGCTCGATGAACCGGTTGACGGCCAGCAGCATGCCGTCGCGCTCGACCACCGTGCGGGTCTGCGCGTAGTAGAGCTCGGGGAGATCGATCTGCTCGCGCAGGATGTACTTCCAGATGTCCAGCTCAGTCCAGTTGGAGAGCGGGAAGACGCGCATGTTCTCGCCCTTGTGGTGGCGGCCGTTGTAGAGGCTCCACAGCTCGGGGCGCTGGTTCTTGGGGTCCCACTGACCGAACTCGTCGCGGAAGCTGAAGACGCGCTCCTTGGCGCGGGCCTTCTCCTCGTCGCGGCGAGCACCGCCGAACACGGCACCGAACTGGTTCTCCTTGATGCCGCGCAGCAGTGAGATGGTCTGCAGCTTGTTGCGGGGTCCGAGCGGACCGCCGATCTCGGTGGCGCGGCCCGCATCGATGTCGTCCTGGACCGAAGCCACGATGAGGCGCAGTCCGAAGCGCTCAACCGTGTCGTCACGGAACTTGATGACCTCGTCGAAGTTCTGTCCGGTGTCGATGTGCATCACCGGGAACGGGACGGGAGCTGGCCAGAACGCCTTGGTCGCCAGGTGCAGCATGACGACCGAGTCCTTGCCGCCCGAGAAGAGCAGCGCGGGGCGCTCGATGGTCGCGGCCACCTCACGGAAGATGTGGACCGCTTCAGCCTCGAGCTTGTCGAGGTCAGTCAGTTCGTACGTGGTGGTCACGAGTCAGCCTGCCTGGTCGATGCAATACCGGAAAAGTAGAACAGGTTCTAGTTTTGCACCCAGCGGCCTCCACCGCAAGCCCTTCTAGGGCTGAGTCGCAATGAGCTCCGACACTTGCTCCGCCACGGCACGACGTACGTCTTCAGGGTCAGCGCCGGTCGCGTCGCTCATGAACTTGCCGAAGATCAGCCAGCCCAGCACGGACATGCCTGCGACCGAGGTCTGCACCGCATCCTCCGGGTCGCTGTCGCGCCACAGCCCCGAGAACAGCTCGGTCGTCGAGGCGGTGCCAGGCAGAGCCGCTTCAGGACTGTCGAGCACGGCATGGACGAGGGTGCGCCAGTACGACGGACTCGCTGCCAGAAGGTCGAGGAGCTCGGCGACGACGTCGGGCGACGCCTTCCCGCGCGTGGGCAGTCCGGACTCGACAACCGCCTCGACGACGTCGCGGGCATCCGCGGCGAGCATCTGCTCGAGGACATCGGCCTTGGTGCCGAAGTGGCGGTGGACCAGCGCATGGTTGACGCCTGCGCGAGCCGCGATGTCGCGTACGGAGAATCCATCGGGACCACGTTCGGCAACCAGCGCGCTCGTCGCGGTCAGAACCGCGGACCGTATCTCCTCGCGCCCGCGGGGCTTGGCCTCAACCGTCATACGAGAAGTCTATACATCCTTGTAACCAAGCGGTTACAGTCTTCGGATGCGACGCGTACTCCCACTGCTCGCCGGAGCTTCCATGCTCGCGGCTCTCCTTGTCTCCGGACCCCAGACGTCCGCGGCCCCTGTCCCGACCCCAGAAGTAACGCTCCCGCCGATACCGGCGATCAGCGGCCTACCGATCCCCTCGCTGCCGACCGACCTGCTGGTGCCGAAATTCATCGGCTCGGCGGCGATCAAGCAGCCGATCTCGCACCCGGCGATCCCGCAGAACCCGTGGCTATCCCCCGACGGCACCAACACGATGCACAACGACGCGTACGCCTCCGACGCGTACAAGGTCAGCGGTCCGCTGGGCAAGAACCTCAAAGTCAGCTCGGCGTCATACGGCATCCGGGAGTGCGCCACGATCGCGTTCGATTCCAAGAGGCGCATCGTCGGTCTCTGCGGCGGCCTCGAGGGCTTCGGGATGATGGTGATCGACCCCATCACGCTCAAGCCGATCTCCGAGCTCCGCACGTCGGCCCGCAACCTCGCCACCGGTACGAACCCGCTCACTGATATCTGCGGCGGCACATACTTCTTCCTCGATGCCGATGACGTCGCCTATCCGACGACCGGGCAGAAGACGATCCAGAAGATCAAGGTGCAAGCCGACGGCACGCTGGTCAAACAGCAGGAATGGTCACTGGCTGCCAACGTTGCCGCCGACGACTGCCTGATCGCGACGATGCCTGACTACGACGGCCGCATCTGGTTCTTCACCCAGCAGGGCACGGTCGGCACGCTCGACCGCGACACCGGCGCGATCAAGACGTACGAGCTCCCGGAAGGCGAAGAGGTCACCAACTCCGTCGCCACCGACGAGACCGGCGGCATGTACGTCGTCTCCACCCACGCGCTCTACCGCCTCGATGCCACCACCGAAGGCGTACCCGAAGTCACCTGGCGCGAGACGTACGACCGAGGCAACCGTCTGAAGACCGGCAACCTCTCGCAGGGATCCGGCACCACACCGACGCTGCTCGGAGACCGATGGGTGGCGATCAACGACAACGCCGACCCCAAGACCAACGTGCTCGTCTACGACCGGCGCGAGGGTGTGACCGACCGACTGCACTGCACGCAGCCCGTGCTCGCCGACAACGCCGGCACCACCGACAACAGCCTTGTCGCGGCCGGCAACTCGTTCATCATCGAGAACAACTACGGCTATGGCGGGCCGACGACGACAATCCTCGGTCAGACCACCACGCCTGGTCTGGCTCGGGTGATGGTCGAGGACGATGGCTGCCACGTGGCATGGACGAGCAACGAGATCGCGCCGAGCTCGGTCGCGAAGGCCTCGCTCGGCAACGGACTCCTGTACGCGTACACGAAGCCCAAGCTCACCAATCCTCTGAGCAACACGCTCGACGCCTGGTACTTCACGGCGATCGACATCCGTACCGGCAAGACCGCCTGGAGCCGTCTCATGGGCACCGGTATCCAGTGGAACAACCACTACGCCGCCATCTACCTCGGACCCGATGGCGCGGCCTACATCGCGACCCTCGCCGGCCTGGTCAGGATCAAGGATTCATGAAGACGTACGTAGTCAGCGGCGCTGCCAGCGGGATCGGCGCCGCAACCGCCACGCTGCTCCGCGAGCAGGGTGACCGAGTCATCACCGTCGATCTTCGCGATGCCGACGTGGTCGCCGACCTCTCGACAGCCGAAGGCCGCGCGGAGGCTGTCGCCGGCGTGCAGAACCTGACCGATGTCGTCGACGGACTCGTGCCATGCGCGGGCATTGTCGGCGCGACAGGCGTCGACTCGGCCAAGATCGTCTCGGTCAACTTCTTCGGCGCAATTGCCCTCGTACGCGGTCTCAAGCCGCAGCTCGCCGCCGCCGGGAAGTCGAGCGTCGTGCTCATCGCCTCGAACTCCATCACCGGAATGCCGAACTGGCGCGCTTCGACCGCCGAGCTCTGTCTGGCTGAGGACGAAGAAGCGGCACGCGCAGATGCTGCCGACGCCGATCCGTTGACGGTCTACCCGGGCACCAAGGCTGGTCTGGCCTGGTGGGCTCGTCGCGAAGGTGTGACCGAGGACTGGATCGGGCAGGGCACGCGGCTCAACTCCGTCGCGCCGGGCTCGATCGACAGCCCGATGACCGAACAGCTCCTCGCAGATCCCGAGGTCGGACCGCTCGTCGCGGCCTACCCCTCAGCCATCAACCGCATGGGACGACCCGACGAGATCGCCGCGCTGGTCGCCTTCCTGCTGTCGGATGCCAGCAGCCTGATGGTCGGCTCGGTCGTCTACGCGGATGGCGGCACCGACGCGATGCTGCACCCAATCGCCCCCGAACGCTGGGCTCTCTGACAGCTCGAGTCAGTTGGGTCGGGCGAACGGCGGCGGGCCGAGGATCTCGATACCGCCATTGGCTTTCCCAGACGCCGCAATCTTGTCGAAGTCGACGACACCTGATGCCGGATGGTCGGCCGTCACCACTTCGCTGGCGCCGAGGTAGAACGCCTGACAGGTTGCTTCCGTGTGCAGATCGAGCAGCCTTGCGGACTCCGACACCACCATGAAGGCGTGAGGAACACCGCGAGGTGCGAACATCAATCCGCCAGCCGAAACCCGTTGCTCGACTCCGTCCATGTGCACCAGGATCTCGCCCTCGATCACGTACATAGTCTCGTCTGCGGGGTGCGTGTGCAGGGGTGTGACCTTGCCGCGTTCCATCACGTCTTCGAACAGGAAGAACTCTCCGCCGGTCTCCTCCGCCTTGGCGAGCCACGTGATCAGGCCGCCGCCATGAAACCAGCGCTCTTCGCAATCCTCGCGATTGCGCATGATCGGCGCGGCTGTTGTCAGTTCGTTCATCGTGACCACTCCAAATCGTTTATGGGATACGAGTCCCATAACGACATTGCAGTATCATGACGCGTATGTCAATGCCTTACGAAGTGGGTGGCCGCACCAATCAGAAGCAGCGAACCCGCGAAGCATTGGTCGCCGCCGCACAGGCTCAGGTGAAGGAGGGGCGTGCTCCGACTGTCGAGGAGGCCGCCATCGCAGCCGGGATCTCACGGACCACCGCCTACCGCTACTTCCCCAATCAAAGGTCCCTACTGGCGGCGGCCCATCCGGAAACCGCGACCACCTCGATGTTGTCCGATGCGCAGAGCGACGACCCCGTCGAGCGGCTCGACGAAGTGGTCGAGACCTTCGGCAAGCTGATCCTCCAAACCGAGCAGCAGCAGCGGACGATGCTGAAGCTGTCGCTCGAGGCGGAACCCGACGAGACGTTGCCGCTTCGCCAAGGGCGCGCCATCCCATGGATCACCGAGGCCCTTGAGCCCCTGAAGGGGCAGCTGTCCGATGCGGAGATTCACAGCCTTGTTCTGGCGATCCGCAGCGCTACTGGCATCGAGGCGCTCGTATGGCTGACCGACATAGGCGGAGTCTCTCGCGAGAAGGCCGCCGAGCTCATGCAGTGGTCGGCAAGAAGCATGCTCCAGGCTGCCCTCGCCGGAAGCCCGCCTAGCGGGACTCGACGTACTTCTTGAAGTCCTTGCTGCCTGAGTCGAGCGCGCCCTTGAGTACGCGCTTGAGCACGAAGCCCGGCATCGGGACCTTCACGCCGATCTCGAGATCGAGCTTAATGTGCGTGCCGCTGTCCGTCGGCGTGAGTGTGTAGGTCGCGACCTGCTTGGACTGCACGGAGCTCGACACGAGGGTCCAGGTCACAGAGTTGAGCCCGTCCCACGTGTAGTCGGTGACTTCTTCGTCCTTGAACCCCGCAGCGGAGACCTTGGCTCGTACGCGGTGCGGACGACCGTCCGGATGGCGCGTCTCCACCTCGGCTGACTGGTGGGCGCTGGAGCGCTTGGGCAGATCCTCAATCGCGGCCACGACGTCCATGACCTGCTCGGGAGTTGCGTTGACGTCGAATTCGGTTGTTCCACTGACGGCCATGCTCAGACCATATTGCGGATCCGCTAGCGCAGTCGGCCGATTGCGCGAAGTGACGTCACCGTGTCCGTGAGGGTCTGCTCAGTCGTCCGCCAGGTCATCCCGAGCTCGGCCTCAGCTGGCGTGTCATCGGACGGGGGCATATGCGTGTAGTAGTCCATGCCTGCGGCGGTGACATCCTTGAGCAACGCTGGCAGCACTGGCCGCGCTATATCCGCTGCTCGACCCATAAGCCGCAGCAGCACATCTGGCACCGGCACATGCACGATCCTCTTGCCGCCGGACTGGCTGAGAACTCGCGCCAACTTTGGGGCAACCAACTGCTGACCGCCCGCCATGAACCTGCGCGGCCCCTTTCCGGGCGTGAGCAGCAACGCATGCAACAGCCCCAAATCCCGGACGTCGATGATGGTCCATGCAGCGCTTCGCCCCGGGACCGTTCGCATTCGAAGCACCGACTCGACGCCCTCGGCGGCCTCGCCGAGCTGATTGCCAGCAGCCGGGCCCATCACCATCCCGGGATAGGTGATCACCACCGGCGCGCCCGACTCCTGCAACTCGCGAGAGAAGTCCTCCACGCGCGTCTTCGACACGCCGTACCCATCGCCACCCCCAGAGGGAGGAAGGTCAGCTGAGTAGGTTTCGAGGTCCGGCTGGAACAGTGCCGTGATGCTGGAAACCGAGACGATCGGGTCAAGTCCGAGATCCACGGCCTGGCCAAGGACGTTTCGGGCGCCGGCAAGGTTGGCCTCGATCATCTCCTCGGCCCGCTTCGGGTCGGTGGTCACCACCGCAGCGGCGTGAACAACCGCATCGCACCCTGTCAGTGCAGTCTTGACGGCTTCGGCGTCGGTCATGTCCCCGATGACAAAGTCGCCGGTGTCAACGCCGAGAGTTGCCACACTGGTCGCAAGCCTGGCCGGGTCGCGGACCAGGAAACGTACTTCATGGCCGGCATCCTGGATCGCCTTTGCCGTCCAACCACCAACGAATCCGGTGCCGCCAGTGATCAGAACCCGCACGTTTAGATCCGTTCGATGATGGTGACGTTTGCTTGTCCGCCACCTTCGCACATGACCTGCAGGCCGAAGCGGCCTTCGGTGCGCTCGAGCTCGTTGAGCATCGTCGTCATCAGACGGGTACCGGTGGCGCCGATCGGGTGACCCAGCGCGATGCCGCCGCCGTTGACGTTGACCTTCTCGTGCGGAACGTCGAGCTCCTGCATCCAGGCCAGCACGACCGAGGCGAACGCCTCGTTGCACTCGAACAGGTCGATGTCACCGACAGACATGCCAGCCTTGGCCAGCGCGTGCTTGGTCGCCGCGATCGGACCGGTCAGCATCCAGATCGGGTCGTCAGCGCGTACGGAGAGGTGGTGAATGCGGGCTCGCGGGGTGAGCTTGTGGTCCTTGACGGCCTGCTCGGACGCAATGAGCATCGCGCTCGCCGCGTCACTGATCTGCGAGGCGACGGCTGCGGTGATGCGACCGCCGGGTGCCAGCGTCGGAAGGCCGGCCATCTTCTCGAGCGACGTCTCGCGCGGGCACTCGTCAGTGTCGAAGTCACCGACCGGTGCAATCTCGGACTTGAAGCGACCCTCGGCGATGGCCGTACGAGCGCGCTCGTGTGATGCGAGCGCGAAGGCTTCCATCTGCTCGCGGCTGATGTCCCACTTCTCGGCGATCATCTCGGCCGAGCGGAACTGGCTGACTTCCTGGTCGCCGTAGCGTGCCTGCCAGCCGGGCGACTCGGCGAACGGAGTCGTGAAGCCGTACTGGTCAGCAACGAGCATGGCCGCGGAGATCGGGATGGCGCTCATGTTCTGCAGGCCGCCGGCTACGACGAGATCCTGCGTTCCGGACATGACGCCCTGAGCGGCGAAGTGCACCGACTGCTGCGACGAGCCGCACTGGCGGTCGATCGTCACCCCGGGAACGTGGTCGGGCAGTCCGGCGACGAGCCAGGCCGTACGAGCGACATCGCCGGCCTGCGAGCCGATCGTGTCGCAGCAGCCCATGATGACGTCGTCGACGGCGCCCGGGTCGATGCCCGTGCGGTCGACGAGGGCCTTCAGCACGTGGCCGCCGAGATCTGCGGAGTGCATCTGGGCGAGCGAACCGCCGCGCCGGCCAACCGGCGTACGTACGGCGTCAACAATGAATGCTTCGGTCATGAGGTGATCCCGTCGAGAAGGATGGTGAGGTACTGATCTGCAATGTCGTGGTGGCTGAGCTTGGCGCCCGGGCGGTACCAGCGGACGGCGACCCATACGGTGTCGCGGATGAAGCGGTAGACGAGCTCGATGTCGAGATCCTGGCGCAGGGCTCCGGAGCTGACACCTTCGTTGAGCAGCGCGTGCCAGACGTCGCGTGACTGCTTGTTGCGGTCGGCGAGATAGGCGAAACGGTCGAACGTGCCGAGGTAGTCGGCCTCGTTCTGGAAGATCGCGACCTCATTGCGGTGCTGGTCGATGGCCTCGAACGAGACGCGTACGGCGGCGTCGAGCTTGGCTCGCGGGTCGGCGTCGCTGGCCACGATCTCGGCGTACTTGCCGAACAGCTCCTCCTGGAACGACGACAGGATCTCGTCGACCATCGACTCCTTGGAGTCGAAGTGGTGATAGAGCGAGCCGCTCAGGATGCCGGCAGCATCGGCGATGTCGCGGACCGTGGTGTTCTTGAACCCCTTGGTCGCAAAGAGCTCAGCAGCGATCGCCAGCAGCTCTTCGCGCCGGGTCGAGGTCTGCGCCTGGGACGTCACGGCTAGGCCCGCTGGCTCGAGACGGAGATGACTTCACCGGTCAGGTACGACGAGTAGTCGGACGCGAGGAAGACCATCACGTTGGCGACCTCCCATGGCTCGGCGGCGCGGCCGAAGGCCTCACGCTGCTTCAACTCGTGGAGCAGCTCGTCGCTGGTGACTTTGGCGAGGAACGGGTGCATTGCGAGCGACGGGGAGACGGCGTTGACGCGGATGCCGTACGGAGCGACGTCGAGGGCGGCGCATCGGGTGAGCGCCATGACGCCAGCCTTGGCAGCCGCGTAGTGCGCCCGGCCTTCCTGCGCGCGCCAGCCGATCACGGAGGCGTTGTTGACGATGACGCCCTTCTTGCCGGCGTCCTTCATACGATTACCTGCGGCGCGTACGCAGCGGAACGTGCCGGTCAGCGTGATGTCGAGGACGCGTGACCAGTCCTCGTCAGCCATCTCGAGGATGTCGGCGGTTCCGCCGAGGCCCGCGTTGTTGATCATGATGTCGACGCCGCCGTGCTCGTCGGCGACATCGAGGAGCGCCTGCACCTGCGCTTCGTCGGTGACGTCGACGGTGATGGCACGTACGCGGTCCTCGCCGAACTCGGCACCGAGGGCTGCGCGGGACTCCTCGAGGCGACGCTCGTGGGTGTCGCTGATGACGACCATTGCGGCGCCTTCTTCGAGCGCACGACGCGAGACCGAGGCACCGATGCCGGCACCAGCGGCGGCCGTCACGACGACGACCTTGCCAGCGAGGAGGTTGTGGCCCTCGACGTAGTCGGGCGTGGGCTGCTCGGGGCGCATGACTGTCATCCGCGTGCTTCTCTCGGTAGGCCGAGCACGCGCTCGGAGATGATGTTTCGCTGAACTTCGTCGCTGCCGCCGTAGAGCGTGTCGGCGCGAGAGAAGAGGTAGAGGTTCTGCCAGCGGGTCAGGTCGTACATATCGCCGTTGGTCACAAGCGCTCCGGCGCCACAGACCTCCATGGCGAGCTCGCCGAGCCGGCGGTGCCAGTTGGCCCATACGAGCTTGGCGACGTTGTCGGCGCCGGGTGTCGCTTCGGTCAGCGAGCGGATGGCGTTGACGCGCATGACCTCGAACTCGGCACTGTGCTGAGCGAGGCGATCACGGAGCACGGGGTCGTCGAGCGAGCCGTTGCTGCGAGCGAGCTCGATCAGGTCGTTGAGCTCGCGCTCGAATCCGACCTGCTGGCCAAGCACCGAGACACCGCGCTCGAAGCCGAGCAGCGCCATCGCGACCTTCCAGCCGTCGCCGGGTTCTCCGAGGATCATCGACTCGTCGGTACGAGCACCGGTGAACCAGACCTCGTTGAATTCACGGCCGCCGGTGATCTGCTCGATCGGGCGGATCTCGATGCCCTCTTGATCGAGCGGCATGAGGAGGAACGACAGACCGTGGTGACGCGACGATCCCTGCTCAGTGCGGGCGATCACGAAGATCCAGTCGGACTCCTGTGCCCACGACGTCCATACCTTCTGGCCGTCGACGACCCACTCGCCATTGTCGAGAACACCCTTGGTGCTGACGGCAGCGAGATCGGAGCCGGCGCCGGGTTCGGAGTAGCCCTGGCACCACTGCTCTTCTACGTTGAGGATCTTGGGGAGGAAGCGCGCCTTCTGCTCGTCGGTGCCGAACTCGATCAGCGTCGGGCCGAGCAGCTTCTCGCCGAGGTGGTTGACCGTCTCGGGCGCGTCGGCGCGGGCGTACTCCTCATAGAAGATGGCTTGCTGCGAGAGGCTCAGACCGCGACCGCCGTGCTCGGTGGGCCAGCCGAGGCAGGTCCAGCCGTGCTCGGCGAGGTGCTTGTTCCAGGCAAGGCGCTCGTCGTACGCGTCCTCACCGCTGCCGGTGCCGCCCACACCCTTGAGGTGGGCCCACTTGCCGGTGAGGTTTTCGGCCAGCCAGGTGCGTACTTCCTCGCGGAAGGCAGCGTCATCGGTTGCAGTGCTCACCGCTGGCTCCTTCCTGCTCCGGGTCGTACTCCGCTAAGGTAGCCTACCAAGCAAGTGTTTGGTTTGTTGAGAGGATGTG
>JAKFCR010000197.1:0-11925 GCA_036676545.1 Aeromicrobium sp.
GACCGCGTCAAGATCGCTGCCTAACGGCAGTTCGAGCCTAGGGCACCGTCGCCCTTGGGTTCTACGAAGGACTGGCTAGCCTTCCCGTATGACCAACGTCGCCGAACAGGCCACCACACTTCTCGCTCTCCACTCCGACCCGAAGTTGCTCACGGTCGTCAACGTCTGGGACGCGATCAGCGCCAAGATCGTGGCCGAGGCCGAGGGCACCCAGGCACTCGCCACAGCCAGCCACTCGATCGCCGTGGCGCATGGGTACGAAGATGGCGAGAACATCCCCGTCGACCTGATGATCGCCGCCGTCGGCCGCATCGTGGCTGCCTCGGAGCTTCCCGTCACCGCCGACCTGGAGGCGGGCTACGGCAACGCCGGCGAGACCACGCGTAAGGCGATCGGCGTCGGAGCAGTCGGCGCCAACATCGAGGACCAGATGAAGCCGCTCTCGGAGGCCGTTGGCGTCGTCGAGGCTGTGATGGCTGCCGGTCAGGCCGAGGGCATCGAGTTCGTGCTCAACGCGCGTACGGACGCCTTCCTCCGTGCCGGCGATCGCCCGCACGCCGACGTGCTCGCCGACGCGATCGAACGCGGCTCGGCCTATCTCGCTGCAGGTGCGCCGGTGGTGTTCGTTCCCGGTCGAGTATCGGAGGACGACATCAAGGCGATCGTCGACGTATGGGGACCGCAGAAGCTCACGCTGATCGGTTCGCCCGGCTCTGTGCCTCTCGCCCGTATGCAGGAGCTGGGCGTGGCCCGGGTGTCGTACGGCCCGTTCAGCCAGTCAGTTGCGCTGATGGGTCTGCAGGACCTCGCGAAGGACGTCAACGCCGGCGGCGGACTGCCGACGAACTACCGCCACCTCAACTAGTCGCTGAGGTGGTTGGCCTTGCGGATCTCGTCAACGATGCGATCCATGATCGCCGTCATGCCGAAGTCCTTCGGCGTGAACACCGCAGCAACTCCAGCGGCTTCCATCTTGCGGGCGTCTGACTCGGGGATGATGCCGCCGACGATCAGCGGTACGTCTCCGATGCCACCCTCGGCCATTGCCTTCTGCACTTCGGGCACGAGCTCCATGTGCGAGCCGGACAGGATCGACAGGCCGACACAGTGGACGTCCTCTGCAACGGCCGCAGCGACGATCTGAGCGGGTGTGAGGCGGATGCCCTGGTAGATGACCTCGAAGCCGGCATCGCGCGCACGTACGGCGATCTGCTCTGCACCGTTGGAGTGACCGTCGAGCCCGGGCTTGCCGACGAGGAAGCGCAGGCGGGTGCCGAGCTCCTCCCCCGTCTTCTTGACCTTTTCGCGTACGGCGGTGAGCTCCTTGCCGGAATCTGCGACGCCAACGACGCCGCTGACGCCAGTGGGTGCGCGGTACTCGCCGAACACCTCACGCAGTGCGCCGGCCCATTCGCCGACAGTTGCCCCAGCGCGTACGGCTGCGAGCGTCGCCTCCATGAGGTTGGTCTCGGTCTTTGCTTCAGCACGAAGGCGATCCAGTGCCTCGTCGACGGCTCCCTGATCGCGCTGCTCACGCCACGCGATGACATCGGCGACAGCGTTGGCCTCGGCCTCGGGATCTGACGTCATGATCGCGGCGTCAAGGTCCTCGGTCAGTGGCGACGGCTCGGTCTCGGTGTAGGTGTTGACGCCGACAACCTTCATCTCGCCCGACTCGATACGGGCGCGACGCTCGGCGTGTGACCCAACCAGCGCCTGCTTCATGTAGCCCGACTCGACGGCAGCGACAGCGCCGCCCATCGCCTGGACACGATCGATCTCTTCCTTGGCACCGGCGACGAGCTCGGCAACCTTGGCCTCGATCACGACCGAGCCTTCGAAGATGTCGTCGTACTCGAGGAGGTCGGACTCGAAGGCGAGCACCTGCTGGAGTCGCAGCGACCACTGCTGGTCCCACGGACGTGGCAGACCGAGAGCCTCGTTCCACGCGGGGAGCTGTACGGCACGGGCGCGAGCGTCCTTGCTCAGCGTCACGCCGAGCATCTCGAGCACGATGCGCTGGACGTTGTTCTCGGGCTGAGCCTCGGTGAGGCCGAGCGAGTTGACCTGCACGCCGTAGCGGAGGCGGCGCATCTTGGGATCGGTCACGCCATAGCGCTCGCGGGTGATCTCCTCCCACAGGCGACCGAACGCGCGCATCTTGCACATCTCTTCGATGAAGCGCACGCCTGCGTTGACGAAGAACGAGATGCGTCCGACAACCGCCTCGAACTCCTCGGGCGGGACCTGGCCCGAGTCACGTACGGCGTCGAGGACGGCGATCGCGGTGGTCAGTGCGTATGCGAGCTCCTGCGTCGGCGTCGCGCCGGCTTCCTGCAGGTGATAGCTGCAGATGTTGAGCGGGTTCCACTTCGGGATCGTGCTGACCGTGTAGGCGATCATGTCGGTCGTCAGGCGCAGCGACGGCGCGGGGCCGAAGACGTACGTGCCGCGCGACAGGTATTCCTTGATGATGTCGTTCTGCGTGGTGCCTGAGAGCTGGGCCGGATCGACTCCCTGCTCCTCGGCGGCGACTTCATACATCGCGAGCAGCCACATCGCGGTGGCGTTGATCGTCATCGATGTGTTCATCGTGTCGAGTGGGATGTCCTTGAACAGCTGACGCATCGCACCGAGGTGCGGGATCGGCACGCCGACCTTGCCAACTTCGCCACGGCTGAGCTCGTGATCAGGGTCGTAGCCGGTCTGTGTGGGCAGGTCGAAGGCGACCGAGAGACCGGTCTGGCCCTTCGCGAGGTTGCGTCGGTAGAGCGCATTGGACTCTGTCGCCGAGCTATGTCCGGCGTAGGTGCGCATCACCCAGGGCTTGTCAGGCATAACGTTCAGGTTACCGCGCGGTATCTACGCTGGTCACGGCTTCCTCAGGGCGTTCTGCCTCACACTCCCCCGCAGGCCTAGACTCAGATCCATGGTCAATCTGACACGGATTTACACGCGTACGGGCGACGACGGCACGACCAATCTTGGCGACATGAGCAAGACCTCCAAGCTCGACCTGAGACTCGCGGCATACGCCGACGTCGACGAGGCCAATAGCCAGATCGGTCTGGCGATTGCCCTCGGCGGCCTCGAGGATGACGTCGTGAAGGTCCTGACCCACGTACAGAACGACATGTTCGACGTCGGCGCAGACCTGTCATGCCCCGTCGTGGACAACCCGGAGTACCCGCCGCTGCGAGTCGAGCCCGACTACATCGACCGCCTCGAAGGCTGGTGCGACCACTACAACGACAAACTGCCAAAGCTGCGTTCGTTCATCCTGCGCGGCGGCACACCGTCAGCGGCAGCCGTTCACGTCGCGTGCACCGTCGTTCGGCGAGCTGAGCGCTCGGCCTGGGCCGCGCTCGAAGAGCACGGCGACACCATGAACGTGCTCACGGCGAAGTACCTCAACCGGCTCAGCGATCTGCTGTTCATCCTGGGCCGCTATGCGAACCGAGAGGACGGAGACGTCCTCTGGGTTCCGGGTGGTGAGCGGGGCTAGTAGTCAGTCCCAGTCGATGGCATTGGCGATCGGGCCGCCCGGAGCGGTCGGCCTGGGGGAATCCCAGTCGATGACCGTGACGACCTTGTGGGACTGAGGACGCTTGGCTGCGGATGCGGCGGGCGCGACACCCACCACGAGTAGGACCGACGCGCATACGGCCGCAAGAGAACGCTTCAACAACGTGAACACCGACTTCGGCAGGGGATGTGAGCTCCCCTCGATTCTCACGTGAGGCGAGCGTGCAGTCAACAGGTCTCAGACTACGTTGTTGACTCGTTGGCCAGGTGGCGCAGACTCCAGCCAGGACAGCAGCCCGGTCAGGGCGTTGGCGCTCATCGCGAACTGTCGTACGCCGGCAGCATTCTGGGTCCCCACGATCAGGTGGCCGTCGTGCAGCGCGTGCACCTCATTGCTGTCGGGTTCGCGACGACCCTCGATCTGTACGTCACCGCGCTCAAACCGGTAGCGCGGACGCAGCGACAGAGAGAACGTACGAAACCACTCAAGGTGGTTCTCGCGATAGACCGCAAGACCCAGGGTCCAACCCTTGGAGATACCAGCGACATTGCGGTTGATGCTCATGTCGAACGTACCGCCTGAACGGGCGAGCACCCTCCGCCGAACCATCAGCCCAACGATCGGCACCAGGAACAGCAGGACGATGAGCACGAGGGAGTCGACGAGCCACAACCAAAATGGCATCGCGAACTCCCTCCTGACGTCAGGACGTCTTGTCGACCAGGCTCAACTTCGCCTCGGCTCGCAGGATAGCGGTCGCGTCATCGTCTGCTTCCGCCGCTTCGAACTCTGCACGTGCAGCCGCGACGTCGATCTCGTCGGCGAGGAACGCATCCTCGCTGAGGATCGACACCCGATTGTTGGCGACGGAGATGAATCCCTCCGCCACAGCTGCCTTGATCGGGTCCTCACCTTCGAGGGGGGTGATCACGACAACGCCGGGCACGAGCAACGACAGAAGCGGAGCATGGTCAGCCAGCACGCCGAGGTCACCCTCGACGGTGCGGGCCAACACCTCACTGGCCTGGCCGGACCACACGACGCGGTCGGCCGAGACCAGCTCGATCTGCAAAGGATCTGCCATCAGAGGCTCTTCTGGATTTCTTCCCACTTCTTGTCGACGTCTTCGAGACCGCCGCACATGAAGAAGGCCTGCTCAGCAACGTGGTCGTAGTCGCCGTCGCAGATCTTGGTGAAGCCGTCGATCGTCTCGTCAATGGAGACGGTCGAGCCTTCGATACCGGTGAACTGCTTGGCCACGTACGTGTTCTGCGACAGGAAGCGCTGGATACGACGGGCGCGACCCACGAGGGTCTTGTCCTCTTCGCTGAGCTCGTCAACACCGAGAATCGCGATGATGTCCTGGAGCTCCTTGTTGCGCTGCAGGATGCTCTTGACGCGGTTGGCGGTGTTGTAGTGATCAGCGCTGATGTAGCGCGGGTCGAGGATTCGTGACGTCGACGTCAGCGGGTTCACTGCCGGGTAGATGCCCATCGAGGCAATCTCTCGGTCGAGCTCCGTGGTGGCGTCGAGGTGCGCGAAGGTCGTTGCCGGAGCCGGGTCGGTGTAGTCATCGGCCGGAACGTAGATCGCCTGGAGCGACGTGATCGAGTGACCACGCGTCGAGGTGATGCGCTCCTGGAGCACACCCATCTCGTCAGCCAGCGTCGGCTGGTAACCCACGGCCGACGGCATACGGCCGAGCAGCGTGGACACCTCCGAACCTGCCTGCGTGAAACGGAAGATGTTGTCGATGAACAGCAGCACGTCCTGGTTCTGGACATCGCGGAAGTACTCCGCCATGGTCAGCGCCGACAGGGCGACACGAAGACGCGCTCCCGGCGGCTCATCCATCTGGCCGAAGACGAGAGCGGTCTGTCCGAGGACTCCGGCCTCTTCCATCTCGGCGATGAGGTCGTTGCCCTCACGCGTACGCTCACCGACGCCGGCGAACACCGAGACACCACCGTGGTCGCGAGCGACTCGGGCGATCATTTCCTGGATCAGAACGGTCTTGCCGACACCGGCACCACCGAAGAGGCCGATCTTTCCGCCGAGCACGTACGGCGTCAGCAGGTCGATGACCTTGATGCCGGTCTGGAACATCTCCGTCTTGGACTCAAGCTGGTCGAACGCAGGAGCCTTGCCGTGGATGCCGCGGCGCTCCTTGACCTCCCACTTCTCGCCCTCCTTGAGGTTCATGACGTCACCGGTGGTGTTGAACACCTTGCCGAGCGTCTGGTCACCGACGGGGACCGAGATGGGACCACCGGTGTTGATGACCGTGGCACCGCGGACGATGCCGTCGGTCGGGCGGAGGCTGATGGCTCGCACCATGCCGTCACCAATGTGGAGGGCGACCTCGAGGGTCAGCGTCTCCTTGACGCCGGCGACCTCGGTGTCCACCTTGAGCATGTTGTACATCTCGGGGATGGCATCGCTGGGGAACTCGATGTCGAGCACCGGGCCGATGACGCGAGCAACGCGGCCGGTGGCCAGGTTGGATGCCGTGTCGGCTGTCTTCTTGGCTGCGGTCTTCTTGGCGGTTGGCATATCTCTCACTCACTCCCAGCGGTGGCGTCGGCAAGCGCGTTGGCGCCACCTACGATCTCGCTGATCTCCTGGGTAATCCCGGCCTGTCGGGCCTGGTTGGCGATTCGGGTGTACTTCTGGATCAGATCGTCTGCGTTGTCAGTTGCGGACTTCATCGCCTTCTGGCGGGCAGCCAGCTCAGACGCTGCAGCCTGCAGCAGGCAGTAGTAGATGCGACTCTGAACGTATTTGGGCAGCAGGGCATCGAGCACCTCGCTGGCGGACGGCTCGAATTCGTACAGCGGCAGGACTTCGCCCTCGGGCGGAGCCTCGGTGCCCTCGACAACTTCGAGCGGAAGCAGACGGATGACGTCCGGCTCCTGCACCAGCATCGACTTGAACCGGGTGAAGACGATGTGAAGCTCGTCGACGACGCGGTCAGCATCGACCTTGTCCTCGTCGTCCTCGTCGACGTGGAACGTACGGACCAGGGTCGCGCCGATCTCACGTGCGTTGTCGTACTCCGGCTTGTCGGAGAATCCAGTCCAGGACTGGATGAACTCGCGCTGGCGGAAGTTGTAGTAGGCCTCTGCCTTGCGTCCTGCGAGGTAGAGATCGACTTCCTTGCCCTCGCCGTGAAGCTTCTCGACGAGACGCTCGGCCTCCTTGAGCACCGACGACGAGTAGGCGCCGGCGAGTCCACGGTCGCTGGAAATGACCAGCACCGCAGCCTTCGTCGGGTTCTCCTTCTCGGTCGTCAACGGGTGGTCGACGTTCGAGAACGTGGCCACTGCCGATACGGCACGGGTCAGCTCACGGGCATACGGAGCTGCTGCTGCCGCGTGCTGCTGCGCCTTGATGATCCGGGACGCAGCAATGAGCTCCATGGCGCGCGTGATCTTCTTCATCGACGTCGTCGACTTGATCTTCGCGCGCAGTTCGCGCACTGATGCTGCCATGCGTCAGCTCCGCTTCTGCTTGACGATCTGCTCCTGCTCGACATCTTCGTCAGCAAGGGCTTCGTACTCTTCGTGACCGGCCTTGATGGAATGTCCATCGCTGGTCTCGAACTGGTCGAGGAAGGACTCGTAGGCCTTCTCCAGCGCCTGCTCGTTCTCGTCTTCGAACTTGCCCGACTCCCGGATTGCACCGAGCACTTCAGCGTGCGAGCGCGAGAGGTAGTCGAGGAACTCCGACTCGAAGCGGCTGACGTCGCTGACCGGCACGTTGTCGATCTTGCCGGTCGTGGCGGCCCAGATCGAGACAACCTGGTTCTCAACCGGGAACGGTGCGTACTGGCCCTGCTTGAAGAGCTCCATGATGCGCTGACCACGAGCAAGCTGCTGCTTGGACGCGGCGTCGAGGTCGGAGGCGAACATGGCGAACGCTTCCATCGCGCGGTACTGCGCGAGCTCGACCTTGAGCGAACCGGTGACTGCCTTCATCGACTTGTTCATCGCCGCGCCACCAACTCGCGACACCGAGATACCGACGTCGACGGCGGGGCGCTGGTTGGCGTTGAACAGGTCGGACTGCAGGAAGATCTGGCCGTCCGTGATCGAGATGACGTTGGTCGGGATGTAGGCCGACACGTCGTTGGCCTTGGTCTCGACGATCGGCAGACCCGTCATCGAGCCGGCACCGAGCTCATCGCTGAGCTTGGCGCAACGCTCGAGCAACCGCGAGTGCAGGTAGAACACGTCGCCCGGGTATGCCTCGCGGCCCGGCGGGCGGCGGAGCAGCAGCGAAACGGCGCGGTATGCCTCGGCCTGCTTCGACAGGTCGTCAAAGATGATCAGGACGTGCTTGCCGGCGTACATCCACTCCTGGCCGATGGCCGAGCCGGTGTACGGGGCGAGGTACTTGAATCCAGCCGAGTCGGAGGCGGGAGCGGCGACGATCGTCGTGTACTCCAGCGCGCCGGCCTCTTCGAGCGAGCCGCGTACGGCTGCGATCGTCGAACCCTTCTGACCGATACCGACGTAGATGCAGCGGACCTGCTTGTCAGGATCGCCCGACTCCCAGAAGTCCTTCTGGTTGATGATCGTGTCGATCGCGATGGCGGTCTTGCCGGTCTGGCGGTCACCGATGATCAGCTGGCGCTGGCCGCGGCCGATGGGCGTCAACGAGTCGATCGCCTTGAGGCCCGTCATCAGCGGCTCGTGAACACTCTTGCGCTGCATGACGTTGGGGGCCTGCAGCTCGAGTGCACGACGCTTGTCGGTCTTGATCTCGCCGAGTCCGTCGATCGGGTTGCCCAGCGGGTCGCACACGCGACCGAGGTAGGCGTCGCCGACGGGAACGGAGAGGACCTCGCCGGTACGGCGTACCTTCTGGCCTTCTTCGATGCCGGAGAACTCACCCAGGATGACGACACCGATTTCGCGGACGTCAAGGTTGAGCGCGAGGCCGAGCGTGCCGTCCTCGAACTCGAGGAGCTCGTTGGCCATGGCCGACGGGAGACCTTCGACGCGCGCGATGCCGTCACCGGCTTCGGACACGATGCCGATCTCGTCGGTCGCCGCAGCGCTCGGGGTGTAGTCGGCCACGAACTTCTGCAACGCGTCGCGGATCTCGTCCGGACGGATGGTGAGTTCCGCCATGTGGGTGCCTACCTTCTTGTGGAGTCTTGCGGGGTTCTGGAGATTACGTTTTGAAGATTGAGTTGTGGTGCTGGTCAGCCGGCGATGAGCCGTCGGGCGTCTTCGAGTCGGCTGGATACGGAGCCATCGATCACGTCGCCGCCGACGGAGACGCGGATGCCTCCCACGAGGTCGGGATCAATGACCGTGTTGAGGTGGAACTCGCGGTCGTAACGCTTGGCGAGCGCGGCCGCGATGCGGTCGAGCTCTGCGTCGGTCAGCGGGTATGTCGAGCGGACCTCGGCGAGCAGGCGGTTGCGGCGGGCAGCGACCTCGTCGGCGAAGGTCGCGAGGACCTTCTCAAACGAAGCGGTGCGTGCCGCGGCTGCCTGGCGTACGAGGGCGACCGTCGGTGCGGTGACCTTGCCCTCGAAGATCGAGTTGACGAGCTCGGCCTTGGCCGAAGCAGCGGTCGTACGATCCGTCAGCGCCGAACGGAGGTCGCTGTCAGCGATGACGATGTTGCCGACGTCGAACAGCTCGCTCTCCATTGCCTCGAGCTGACCATCCTTCTCGGCAGCAGCGACGTGAGCCGCAACACCCGAGATCTCGAGACCGTCCGTCAGGTCGCGGCTTGACGCCCAACGACCCTTGGCAGCGACCGTGAGGATCGCCAGCGTTTCCGCGCTGACCTTGTCGCCGAGCACCTGCTTGAGCAGGCCGACGCGGGCGTCGGGCTCGGTTGCGGGGTCCGTGAGGATCCGTCGAAGGGACGGTGTCGCGTCGAGCAACGCGGTGACGGAGAACAGCTCGTCACCAATGGAGGAGGTGCCGGAGCCTTCGACGGCTGCCAGGACCTCTTCGAGTGTTGCTGCAGATACGCCGCGCATCAGTTCGAAGACTCCTCGAGCTCGGCGATGAACCGCTCGACAGTGCGCTTCTGGCGTGCCTCGTCATCGAGTGATTCTCCGACGATGCGGCCAGCGAGCTGAGTCGCGATGGAGCCGACCTCACCCTTGAGCTGGGCCAGTGCCTGTGAGCGCTCGGCCTCGATCTGGGCGTGAGCGTGCGTCGTGATGCGGTCAGCCTCGGACTGTGCCTGCTGACGCATCTCGGCGATGATGTGCGCGCCCTGTTCCTTGGCTTCCTCGCGGATGCGAGCGGCTTCCTGCCGTGCGTCAGCGATCTGCGCGCGGTAGGCCTCCTTCTCAGCCTCAGCGTCCGACTTTGCCTTTTCGGCGTCAGCGAACTGCTGGCGGATGTTTTCCTGGCGGTCCGTCAGTCCCTTGTTGACCGGTGGGATGACGTACTTGCCCAGGATGAACAGCACGATCGCAAACACGAGGATCGTGAAGAGGATCGTGCCGTTCGGGAGGAGGAAGTTCTCCGCCGCCTGTGTTGTCTCGGGCATCAGTGTTCCCGTCTGCTCAGAGGTGCCGCACTCGTCACGCGAGGACGAATACGAACAACGCCATGAAGGCGAGGTTGATGAAGTAAGCGGCTTCTGCCAGACCAACGGTCAGGAAGAAGATCGTCATGAGGCGGCTCTGAGCCTCCGGCTGACGAGCGACGCCCTGGATCGTGGCGCTACCGGCCAGGCCGTCACCGATGGCTGCGCCGATGGCGCCGCCGCCGAGGGCGAGTCCGCCGCCGACGAATGCTCCAGCGGTTGTGACTGCGTCTTCCATTGCCATGTCTTCTCCTTGGTTCTCGCGGGTGGTGTTTCCACCCGCGATATCGAAATGTTGCTTGTTGAACGTCTGGGGTTGCTATTCAGGTTTGAGTTGGTGCTCAGGCCGCGACAGCGACCTTGTCGTCAGCCTTCTTCGCCTTCTTTTTCTTCTTCTCTTTCGGCTCGTCATGGTGCTCGTCGTCTCCGTGTCCGGAGACAGCGAATCCGAAGTAAAGAACCGTCAGCAGGGCGAAGATGAACGCCTGGATGCCGCCGATGGCCATGCCGAAGAGATTCCAGATGACCTTCGGCACGACACCGACAGGTGCTGACATCAAGCCAATCAGGCTGAGGATGATGCCGCCGGCGAAGATGTTGCCGAAGAGTCGCAGCGCCAGGCTGAACGGCTTGACGATCTCCTCGATCAGGTGCAGCGGCGAGATGAACGGCTTGAGGTACTTGCGGACGCCGATCTCACGGACCCCGAAGACGTGAACGGAAACGATGACGACGATCGCGAGACCGTAGGTCACGTTGACGTCAGCGGCCGGCGGCGGAAGCTTGTGGTCTGTCGGAATGACCTCGAACAAGTTGCCGATCAGGATGAAGAGGAACAGCGCGACGCCGAGCGGGACGATGAACGGGTTGAGCCGGCCGATGCTGCTGAGAGTGAGGCCCTGGATCCACTCGACGACCGACTCCCAAAGCAGCTGAACCTTGCCGGGAACCCCGTCGGTGACCTGCCTGCGCAGCAGGAACCCGAAGATGATGACGATGACCGCAGCAACGGCGGTCGACGTCATGGTGTCGTAGTTGAACGTAAGTCCGAGCCAGGTAAACGTCGGGTGGTGGCCGGCTTCGATCTCGGTCTCAGTCGCGAGTCCAGCAGCGATGAAGCTCATGCCGTCTCCTCAATCTGCTCGTTCAATTCCTTGCGCACCTCTCGGAGGAGTGGGATGCCCGTGAACACCAGGGCGATGAGATGGAAGATGGCCAGACCGAACAGTACGGCAGCACCATGCGGCCAGAAGACAGCGGCAAGGACTACGGCCACGCCGGAGACGCCAAGTAGGCGGAAGAGCGACGCCGACGCGTACTGCTTGCGGGACGGCAGCTCACCGCTCTCGACGGATCGGAGCAAGAAGTGCTCCGTGAGCAGGTGGTTGATCGCGCCGAGCACGATGCCGATCGCGAGGAACATTCCGCTGCGCCATTCGCCGAGCGGGACGCTGATCCAGACGCAGGCGACGACGAGGCAGCCTGCAGTGATGAGCGCGCGCTTCTGGTTGCGGATGGAGCGGGCGATGGACGGAGCTGAGGTCATCGTGTCCCACTCCTCTCTGTCATCGGTTCCTCATGTGCGGAGGAACGATCTGATCTGCAGCCAGGCGCTGATGAACGCTGTGACCATGCCGATCGCGATGCCCGAAAGGACGAAGACCGGCGAGGTGTTCCAGTGTTGATCTGCGAGCCACCCGAGTATGAGCCCACCGACGATGTTGCCGACGAAAAGCATTCCGAGACCGACGAGACGCCAGACACCGAGTTGGGCCGCGTCGGGAGAACCGTCGAGTCCTTCATCGTTCATCGTTGGTCGTCATTTTCGGCGGCCA
>JAKFCR010000198.1:0-3680 GCA_036676545.1 Aeromicrobium sp.
GGCGATGGCCGACTTGGTGATGGAACCCATCCAGCCGTGGTCGGCTGCCGGAGCCGAGAAGCCGATGACGACCTTCTCGCCGGACTTGTCGTTGTCAGTGTTGCTCTTGCCGATGGCGTCGCTTGTGTCGCCGTCGCCGTCGCCGCCATTGGTACACGCTCCGAGTACGAGCGTCGCCGCCGCGAATGCGCCGACGAGGGCGAAGGCGCGGCGCCTCCGTGGATGGATGGTGGACATATGTGACTCCTGTTGTGATGGGGGTGTGACGTGGTGGTGCAGCAATCAGGTCTTGCGATTCGCGATGCGCTGCTGCAGAAGCACAGCGACCACGATGATCACGCCCTTCGCGACGTTCTGGGTCGACGTCGAGAGATTGTTGAGCGTGAAGACATTGGAGAGCGTGGTGAAGATCAAGACGCCCAGGAGAGTGCCGACGACGGTGCCTCGGCCACCACTCAGGAGGGTGCCGCCGATGACCACGGCGGCGATCGCGTCGAGCTCGAGCCCTAAGCCGTGCGTCGACGAGCCGGTCGTCGTACGCGACATCAGCATCACTGCCGCAATGCCGCAGGTGGTGCCGACGAGCGTGTAGAGGTAGACCGTGTGGCGCTGCACCTTGATGCCGGCCAGGCGTGCCGCCTCGGGGTTGCCACCGACCGCGAACGTGCGCCGTCCGAATGTCGTGCGGTTGAGCAGGAACCAGCCGCCGAGCGTGACCACGACGAAGATGATGACGATGACCGGGACGCCAAGGGGTTCAGCGCCGAAGAAGTCGGTGAAGCCCTGGTTGGTGATGATCTGGGTCTTGCGATCGGCGATCAGCTCGGCGAGTGCACGCGCAGAGGCGAACATCGCCAGCGTCGCAATGAACGGGACGACCTTGCCGTACGCGATCAGCACTCCGTTGATCAATCCGCAGGCCGCACCCACGGCCACCGCCGCGAACACCATCGCGATCCAGCCGATGTCGTCGGCCATCGCCTGGGTGCCAGTGGTGGTCGCCCAGACGGACGCCAGAGCCACGATCGCGCCGACGGACAGGTCGAATCCGCCGCCGATGATGACGAAGGTCATGCCGACCGCGACGACTCCAAGTACCGCTGCAAGGCGCAGGATCGTCACCATGTTGTCGGCGCTGGCGAACCGGTCGCCTGCTGTGGCGATGCCGACGATGCACAGCACGATCAGTGCGATGACCAGGCCGAGGTTGCGCACGACCCCGAGCGAGCCGAGGCTCCCTCCCCGAGACTTGGTTTCTATTGCCTGGGTGTCGCTCACGCTACGTCTCCTTGAATCATTTGCTGGTCGTCATGGGTTGCGAGGATGCGGTCGAGCACGCCGGACGCATCGATGGCGGTGCTGAGCCCTTCGTGGACGACCCGGCCGTCGGAGACGACGAGCACCCGGTCCGAGAGGCCAAGAACCTCGTCGATGTCGCTGGACACGATCAGGAGAGCGACTCCGGCATCGGCGAGCTCTCGGATCAGGTTGTAGATCTCGGCGCGTGCCCCGACGTCGACGCCCCGAGTCGGCTCGTCGAGAAGCAGCACCTTGCATGACCGCAGCAACCAACGGGCCAGGACGACCTTCTGCTGGTTGCCGCCCGAGAGTGTGCGGATGATGCGGTCGGGGGCATCGGGACGTACGTCGACAGACTTTGCAGCTGCGTTCGCTGCCCGTCGCTCGGCGCCTTCCTTGGAGATCCCATAGCGCGCGAATCGATTGAGGCTCGCGAGCGAGATGTTGCGATAGACCGCGTCGTCGAGGATCAAGCCCTGGGACTTGCGTTCTTCCGGGCACAGCCCGAGCCCGGCAGTCACCGCAGAGTCGACCGAGCCGTTGCGGAGGGTTTTGCCGTCGACCTTGACGGATCCACGGGTGGCGCGACGTGCGCCGAACACGGTCTCGATGATCTCGCTGCGTCCAGCGCCGACGAGGCCGGCGATGCCAACGATCTCGCCCGGTCGTACGGCGAACGACACGTCGTGGAACTCGCCGTCCCGCCCAAGGCCCTCGACCTGGAGCAGGGGAGCGGCGTCGGGTACGTCGTCCGTACGACGAGGGAAGACAGACGACACCGTCTTGCCGGTCATCAGCTGGATGAGGTCGGGTGTCGTGGTGTCCTTCGCGTGAAGATCGGAGGCGACCGTCTTGCCATCCTTGAGCACGGTGAGTCGGTCGCCGATGCGGCGGATCTCTTCGAGACGGTGCGAGATGTAGATGATCGCCGTGCCTGAGGCGCGAAGGTCTTCGACGACCTTGAACAGTCCGTCGACCTCATCGGGGTCGAGGACAGCCGAAGGCTCGTCCATCACGATCACTCGCGCGTCGTGAGAGAGCGCACGAGCCATCGACACGATCTGCTTGCCAGCAGCCGAGAGGCTGCCGACCTCGCGGGTCGGACGGATCTCAGGATGGCCCAGCGTCGTAAGGAGCTCGCGAGCCTTCTTGTTCATGTCGGAGTCGCGGGTGACACCGCCGACCGCCATCTCGTGCCCGAGGAAGATGTTGTCGGCGACGCTGAGGCCGTCGATCAGGTCGAGTTCCTGGTAGATCGTGGCCACGCCGGTCGCCAGTGCCGCGATCGGATCGGCGAAGGTGACGGGCTCGCCCTCCCACAGGATCGTTCCCTCGTCGACACCGTGTGCGCCCGACAGGATCTTGATCAAGGTCGACTTGCCGGCGCCGTTCTGACCCAGCAGGCAGTGCACTTCACCGGCTCGAACCACGAGGTCGACGCCGTCGAGGGCCCGGACACCGGGGAACTCCTTGACGATGCCGCGCATTTCTAGCAAGACCATGGCGTGACCCTAGTCACATCTTTTGTCGTTCGTCAAGCAAAAGTCGGATGTTACGTGACATACTTGGCCCTGAAGCCTTATGAAAGGGGGCATGGTTTACTCATGGCCATGACTGTGCCCGCCGGGCTTCCCCCCACGCTCGCCGGCACCGGGGAGCTTTTCCAGCTGCTGCGTGACGGCAGCCCTCGTACACGCGCCGAGCTGGCCCAGCTCTCGTCTCTGGCACGGTCGACTGTCACGGCTCGCGTCGATGCGCTGCTCGCGTCAGGACTGCTCGCCCCCGTCGGTGAGGCGGCCTCGACCGGCGGTCGACCCCCCACACGTTTTGCGCTCAATCGCGACAACCGAGTGGTGCTCGCGATCGACCTGGGCGCTTCGCACGCCAGCATCGCAGTCACCGATCTGGCCGGCAGGATCCTGCAGCAGAAGACGATCGACAGCGACATCGCTGATGGTCCCGAGGCTGTACTCGCCCTGGTCACGAACATCGGCCTCGAGCTGCTCAAGGACATTGACCGGCCGGTACGCGAAGTCGCAGGAGTCGGCATCGGCGTGCCTGGTCCCGTCGAGCATGCCACCGGTCGACCCGCCAACCCACCGATCATGCCGGGCTGGCACGACTACGACATTCCCGCTGAGCTGGGCAAGACGTTCAAGGGGCCGGTGCTCGTCGACAACGACGTGAACCTGATGGCGCTTGGAGAGTTCGTCACGTCCTGGCAGTCGTCCCAGCACTTGCTGCTGATCAAGGTGGCCACCGGCATCGGCGCCGGTGTGATCGCCGACGGCCGCCTGATGCGCGGCGCGCTGGGATCTGCGGGCGACCTCGGGCACGTCCAGGTGGCCGGAGCGCCGGACGACATCGTGTGCCGGTGCGGC